>JBKJLJ010000292.1:0-7815 GCA_046597015.1 Bryobacteraceae bacterium | reverse complement strand
AACTACGCCGGCCACTTCCTGTGCGTCGACGGCTTCGGCCCCACATCGGCTGAGGAGCAGGCCGCGGGCTTGCCGGGCCACGGCGAGGCCGTCCGGCAATCGTGGACGCAGACTGCGCCGGGCACCTTCGAAACCCGCCTGCCGCTGCTGCACGAGAAGGTGACCCGCCGCATTGAACTGCTGCCGGGGGAACAGGTGATCACCGTGGAAACGACCGTCGAAAACGAACTCGCCTTCGACCGGCCGATCAACTGGGCCGAGCATGCCACCATCGGCGCTCCGTTTCTGACGCCCGGCAAGACGGTGGTCGACTCCTCGGTCGGGCGGTGCATGACCCGTCCGGACGCCAAGGACGGCCCCAAGGCGACGATCACGGTGGGGCAAGAGTTCACCTACCCGAACGTGCCCCTGCTCAAGGGCGGCACCCGCAGCCTCCGTGCCGTGCCCGCGGGAGCCGACTCGCTGGACCATATCGGCTGTACGATCGATCCGCGGAGGACGCATGGCTTTGTCACGGCGATTCATTTGGAAAAGCGGCTGGTGTTCGGTTATTACTTCCCGCGGGCCGACTACCCCTGGCTGCAGGAGTGGCTTAACTTTCCGGCCTCCGGCCAGCTTTCGCGCGGCCTGGAATTTGGCACCCAACCCTTTGACGTTCCGCGCCGCGAGGCGATTACCTTGAACAGGCTTTTCGATACGCCCACCTATCGCTGGCTTCCGGCGAAGGCGAAGATCTCGGCGAACTTTATGATGTTCTACGCCGCCGTCCCGCCGGGCTTTGATAAGGTCGACGATGTCCGCCATGAGGGAGGCCAACTGATGTTGTGGAACGAGGCCACCAATCAGACCATCCGCCTCTCCGCTCGAAAAACACCTTAGTCGATTCTTCCTATTTTCCTGATTTCAAAAAATACTATCGTCCAGTACACTCGGGCCAAGTCGTAATGGAGGTCCCTGTGCGAAAGACAATCTTTGCCGTCCTCGTTTGTGTCGTTGCCGCGTCCGCGGCCAAGCGCCACCTCAATACCAGCACCGAAGGGGCGCCAGGTTTAATCTTGCAACAGATCGTGCAGGAGCCTGACGGGCCCCGCCGTCTGGGGTACCTGGAAATGTTTCTCGAACGGTTCCCGAAACACGAATCGTTCACGTGGGCGCTTGGTGAAGCGCAGCCAATCTACTTAGCCGCGAAGGATTTCGATAAGGTCATCCGCGTCGCCGACGTCCTGCTGCAGGCCGATCCAGAGGACATCTACGCCGCGCAAAACGCGCTTAAGGCGGCGGAGGCAAAAGGGGACCGGGCGCTGATCCGCACTTGGGCGGAACGCGCTGCGAACTCGGCCCGGCTCGTCCGCCTCGCTCCGCCCTCGGAGGCTCTCGACTATGCCCGCCAATGCGAGGTGTACGCCGAGTACATCCTCTACGCACCGGCGCTCCAATCGGCTGACCCCAAGTTGCTGAGCTCGACCGCCGACCAGATCGAGAAGGAGAACGCGACATCTCCCTACCTCCCCCAAATCAGAGCCCGGCTATTTCAGGTTTATCGCCAGACGGGCAACATCGCCAAAGCGCTGGCGTACGCCGAAGCGGTGCTGCGCGCCAATCCCAATCAACCGGAGATGCTCCTGTTTTTGGCCTCGCACTACTACGACGGCATGAAGGACAAAGGCAAGGCGATGCTCTATTCGAAGCGTCTCGTCGATCCGCAGACCAAAGCCGATCCAGCGAAGGCGGCATTGGGACATGTGATTCTCGGCATCATCGCATCGCAGGAAGGGCGGTATCCCGACGCTGATTCCCATCTCCGCGCGGCTCTGCCGCTGATGGAACAGCATCCCGCTTTGAAGGGTGAGGCGCTGTACCACCTCGGCCTGGTCAACTATCAAATCGGTGACCCGCAGCAGGACATGAATCGGATCCAGGCGGCCTATAAGTTCCACGCGCAGAGCGCCTCGGTCAACGGCCCGTTCCAGAATTTAGCGGCGAGCAGCGCCGCGGGAATCCGCAGCCAGTACCACCTCAAGTAGGATCGCACGAGCGTGCTACCGCCTCAGTGCCCGCCCGCCACTTCCACGGGGATCGCCGGGGCCTTGGCCGTGGGGCTGATGTTGACGAGCATTTGCTCTTTCCGGTAAATCAGGGTCGAGGTGTTGTAGCTGGCGATTTCAAAATCGTGGCCGTGGGTAATTGCATCTGTCGGGCAAGCTTCGACGCAAAATCCGCAAAAGATGCAGCGGCTGTAGTCGATGTTGTAGACACTCGCATACCGCTCGCCGCCGCTCATCCGCGTTTGCTCGGTGTTCTCGGCCGCCTCGATATAGATGCAGTTAGCCGGGCAGGCCGCCGCGCAGAGAAAACACGCCACGCACTTTTCGAGGCCCGCTTCATCGCGTTGCAGCACGTGCACGCCCCGATACCGTTCTTGGAATTTCGCGGGAGCGTCCGGATAGTCCTCGGTCACCGTGGGAGACATCATCTCCTTCAAGGTGACCGTCATACCCTTGGCGATTGCCGCCGCGGAACCCAAAATCTCGGAGATCGTCGTTGCCATCTCCTTCCAGGTTACTCTTCGCTCTTGCGCTGCTGCAAGAACGAAAGTATATCGAACTTCTTGATCTCCCGATCCGGGAAGAAACTGTTCACTGCCGACTGCTCTTCATTGAACACCTCGAAGACCATTTCCAGCCGGGTTAACACAATCAATTCGATGCTTCTCCGTGAAAGGTTCAGCAGCTTCATGGTGCCGCCGGCCCGTCGCGCCGTCGAAAAGCACATCACGAGCGCACCGAGTCCGGAGGAGTCGATATAGTTCACCCCTTCCAGGTTGAGGATCAACTGAATGGACCCGCCTGCCACCAACTGGCTCAATCGCTCCCGTACCGCCCCGGTCGACTCCCCGGCCACCAACTGGCCGACGCAATCGACGATCACGATCCCTTCGCGCTCTCTTTCTACAATCTGCATTATCCTCGCCTATCCTCACTACTGATACCGACCAACGCCGACGACTCAGCCACGGGGCTTGGACTCGTCGGCAGCAAAACACGAAACGTCGTACCCTTGTCGAGTTCGCTGTCCACTTCGATCTTGCCGTGATGGGCCCGTACAATCCAGGATACAAAGCTTAGGCCCAGCCCGAGGCCTTTATCGGGGTCGCCGCCGGGCACCTTATAAAGCCGTTCAAAAATATGCGGCAAACTGGCGGCTGGAATGCCCTGTCCGGTGTCCGCCACGCAAAGCTCTACCTGGTCGCCATACTCTGTCACCAAGGTGCGCAGCGTCAGGTGGACCCGCCCGCCCGGCGGCGTATACTTCACGGCGTTCGAAAGCAGGTTCGAGATCAAGCGCTCCACCTGCACCCGATCAGCGTCCATCCAAATTTCGTCGGGCAACTCGGCGTCCAGGGTTAACTGGGCATCCTCGGCCGGAATCTGAAACTGGTCGACGATATCAAGAACGGTAGCGGTCAAATTCAGGCGGAGAAATCGGAGCGTCAATTGGCCCGCTTCCGACTGCGAGAGCAGCAACAGCGCCCGGGTGATGCTGGATAACCGGTCAACGTCCTGCAAGGCATTAACGATCGCGTCGCGATATTGATCGGCCGTCTTAGCCGTAAACAGCGCGACTTCCAACTGCCCGCGAATCGAAGTCAGCGGCGTCCGCAACTCGTGGGACACATCGGTGCTGAAGCGACGTACTTGCTCGAAGCTCTCGGATAACCGATCCATCATTTTGTTGAACGCATCGATCAGCCGGTCGAGTTCGTCGTCAGTGTTCCGGCCGGGAATGCGGACATGCATGGTGGAACCGCTCACCGCCTCGGCCGTGGCCGCAACTTGGTTCACGGGTTCGAGTCCCCGCCCGGCCATGAACCATCCGACGAACACCATCAGCCCGACCAGCAGCGGCAGGACGCTGAAATAGTTGCTAATAAATAAGGCCGGTAGAGTCTGGTTGTCGGCCAGCGTCCTTCCCACCACCAAGAGGTACGGCTGATTCGCCGAACGAATGATGCCGTAGCGCAGCAACAGCGCTTCGCCCTTGCCTTCCTTTTTAAGCTTCCACTGCGGCATCGGTTGGGCCAGAATTTGCTGAATTTCGGCGGGGGTTTCGACGCCAAACGCCCGGTATCCGTTGGACACTTCGAGAACGGCACCTTCACGGTCGGAGATCAGAATTAATTTCCGGAGTCGTTCGACGTGGGAGGCATCGTCAAACTCCCGCGGGTCAAAGGTCCAATTCGCTTGACCGCGCTCGATCCGGAGAAAGCCGCGCACCGCCCGCCACTCTTCCTCAATCAACTCGCGCGTCCGAGCCTCGATCAGATTCTCGAGGCTAACGCGGAAGTACAAGCCGATACCCACGAGCAATAGAGCAAAGATGCCGACGTAACTCAACGTCAGCCGGAACCGGAGCCCCCGGGTGGTTTTGCCGATGCTCAGCAGCAGCCTCTGCAGCACGCTAGTCCTGTTCGCTACCCTTCCCCGGCACTTCGATCACGTAGCCGATACCGCGGACGGTATGGATCAAGCGCACCGGATACCGGTCGTCGATCTTGCTCCGCAGGTGCCGGATATAGACGTCGACAATGTTGGTCAGGCCATCGTAGTCCATGTCCCAGACATGCTCAACGATCATGGTCCGACTCAGCGGACGTCCCCGGTTCCGCATCAGATATTCGAGAATACTGAACTCTTTGGGGGCTAACTCGATATTTTCGCCCGCCCGCGTCACCTTCCGGCGAATGCAATCGAGCGTGAGGTCGCCCACCTGCAGCCGATCTTGCAGGGGCGCTCCGCGGCGCAATAACGCCCGGACGCGCGCCAAAAACTCGACGAACGCAAACGGCTTGCTGATGTAGTCATCAGCACCCAGTTCCAGTCCCTTCACCCGGTCATCGACGTTACTCCGCGCGCTGAGAATCAGCACGGCCGGGCTTACTTTACGATTCCGGATTTTCTCCAAAACCTTCAGCCCATCCATGTCGGGCAGGTTCAAGTCGAGCACGATCAGATCGTGCTCCAAGCCGTGAATGGCTTCGAGAGCGGCACTGCCGTCATGGGCCAAGGTGACCGCATAGCCGGCGCTTTCCAGTCCGCGGCCAATGAAATCCGCGATGCGTTTCTCGTCTTCTACGACAAGAACTCGTGTAGTATCCATGTTTCGACTCGTTACCCCAAGCTATGGGATCGTAGCATACAACATTTTACTCCCCTCGGTCTTCCACCCCTAATGAGGCTTCTCCGATCTCGAGCGGTAGCGCCGTTTCGAGTTGAATGGCCCACTCGGTTTTCACGACCGGATGCGCCAAACCCTCGGGATGCAAGGTGAGCGACCCAATCTCGACCGCCGTCCCTCCCGCCAAATGATAGATCGCCTCTTCGGACCGGACGCGCGCCCGAAAATGGGTTTGCTCCGGCCGCGTGCCCAAAGAACGGATGGAAAAACCGTCGGCTTCGAACCGCGCGCCATCCTGCACGCCCACCGCCCAGGGATAGTAGTATCCGTCCCAGCCGACGACGTCGAACGGGTGATGGTCGAGCACCACTTCGTGGAGCCAGTTGTCTTGTTTCACGACAACGGAAAATTCGCCGGCCTCGTCGTGTACTGGCAATCCCCGCGGTCGTCGAATGTTCCTTTCGGTAAAGGGCGAGTCTTCGTTCAATTGCCCATTTTCGCTGCGATACCGTAGCGGAATGCGCACTTCGCCGCGGCTTTCGAAAACGAGAAAGCGATGCCGCATCGGGTCCATCCGCAACCGATGGATGATCCCGCGCGGAATCACCACGTAGTCTCCGGCCTTGTACGCCAGTTCGCCCATCTGGGACTCGAGCGTCCCGGCCCCTTCGGCCACGTACAACACCTCGTCGGCCTGCGCGTTCCGATAGAAACCGCTCTTGTGCGGCGTCCAGGTCAGCACGGCTACATCGGCGTTGAACAGCAACGGCACGCGGTCCCCCGCGGCCAGCCGATGCGTTCGAAAGTGCCGGTGTTGCAGGGGGCGAGGGTCCTGTTTTTTCCAGCGCAACTCCACAGCTTGGCGCGTCGATCGCACTCGCGCTGGCTCGTGCACGTGATAGAGCAGCGAGGAAGCATCCACACTGCCGACGAGTTCCTCGGCGTACATTCCCCCGTCAGCCTTGGGGAAGGGCGAATGTCGGTTCCGGGGCACCTGCCCGAGTTGATGATAAATCGGCATCTGTTAAAACTCCTTGAGGACCTGCGGATTTTCTAAGTTACTCACGTCGCCCAACGGTTCGCCTAGCCGCGCGGCCCGCACTAGCCGACGCATCACTTTCCCGTTGCGCGTCTTTGGCAATGCTGACACGAAATGGACTTCGCGCGGCCGCAGCGGCTTGCCCAACTCCCGCGCCACGAGATCCTGCACTTCGGCGGCGGTTACTTCGCCGCGGCGCACGCAGTAGACGATTAGATCGCTGCCTTTGCGTTCGTCCGGCACCCCAATGGCCGCCGCTTCGGTCACGGCCGCGTGACTCGTGACGATCGTCTCCACCTCGGCCGGCCCCACCCGCTTGCCCGCGATCTTGATTGTGTCGTCGCTTCGCCCGTGGATGAACCAAAAGCCGTCGGCGTCCTTTTCGGCAAAATCACCATGCCGCCACAATCCTGGAAACGTCGACCAGTAGGTTTCCAGGTACCGCTCCGGATGCTTGTAAAATCCTCGCGCCATGCCGATCCAGGGCTGGCGAATCACCAGTTCTCCCACACCTTGGGACAGGCTCTGCCCCTGCTCGTCCACAATGTCCACCGCCATGCCGGGACACGGCGCCGAAAAGGCGCAGGGCTTAATGGGCAATAGCGGATTGGAACAGAGAATGCCTCCCGAAATCTCCGTGCCGCCCGAGTAGTTGATGATCGGCAACCGGCCCCCGCCTACGTTTTCGAACAGCCACATCCAGGCCTCTCGCGTCCATGGTTCGCCGGTTGAAGCGAGCAGCCGAATCCGGCTCAAGTCATAGAGGATGGGCTCGGCGGACAGCATCCGCACGAGCGTTGGCGATACGCCCAACACCTCGACGCTTTGACGCGACGCGAACGCCCATAAATGGTCCGGGGCCCCGTCGAACAAGGCCATGGTCCCGCCCAAGAGCAGCGTGCCGTAGATCAACCATGGACCCATCATCCAGCCGATATCGGTGACCCAGCAGATTCGTGTCGCCAAGCCGACGTTCATGTTGAGCGCCATATCCTGGGCCGACTTGACGGGAAATCCGCAGTGGGTATGCAGAATTCCTTTGGGTGCGCCGGAGGTCCCCGAGGTGTAAATCAGCAGAAGCGGGTCCTCGGAGCTGGTCCGCTCGGGCTCGTCCGAACCCTCCATCTGACACAGATCGTTCCAGGAGATATCGCGGCCCGCCGTCATTGGCACCGCGTAGTCTTCCAGCCGTTCGACAACGATGACCTTCCAATCGCCCCCCGCTGAGTCGATGGTCGCCTTGGCAGGAACGGCCACGCCCCGCCGAGGATAGGCGTTGCAGGTGAAGACCGCCTTTGCCGCTACGTCCGTAAGCCGCGCCGCAATCGCGGAGGGTCCAAACCCGGTGAACAGCGGCACCGCCACTGCTCCAATCCTTGCCAGCGCGACCATGACGGCCACGGTCTCGGGCATCATCGGCAGATGAACTCCCACCGCGTCGCCCTTGCCGATGCCCAAGGCCCGTAACCCGCCGGCGCACCGCTTCACGGCGACGCCGAGCGCTTTGTAGCTCCACGACCGTTGGGCCCCTTCCTCGCCCTCCCAAGCCACGGCTGGCTGGCGATCCAATCCTTTCGCCAGGCAAGCGGTCCCGATGTTCA
>JBKJLJ010000196.1:0-2965 GCA_046597015.1 Bryobacteraceae bacterium | reverse complement strand
TCCAAACTCAAAAACACAAAACCCTTCGCCGTACTCGGCTGCTGCCGGCAGATCACCAACCCCGCCACCTCCACCAACCGCCCGTTCCCCAACCCCGCCAACTCATCCGATCGCCATACTCCCTCCGCCACTAAACCCTCCCGGAAAAACCGCATCGGATGGGCCCCAATCGTCAACCCGCTCGTCCGAAAATCCGCCTGCAACCGCTCCATCCCGTCCATCGGAGCCAACGGCGCCGGCCCCTCCACGCTCGTCCCCGCAAATAAAATCCCCGCCGGACGTACCGCCAAACTCGCCTGCCACAACGCCTCCCGCCGATGCCGCTGCTGGCTCTCCCCAATCTTATTCAACGCCCCAATCTCGGCCAAACGGTTCAACTCCTCCCGCGAAATTTCCCGCACCCGGCCCTTCAAATCATCAATACTCCGAAATGGCCGCGCCTGCACAATCGCCTCCGCCGTCGTCTTCCGCAGCCCTTTTACGTAGTTCATCCCCAGCCGTAAGTGCAATTGTTCGTCCAGAATACACTCCCATTCTGAAACCTCTACATCAACCGGCTCAAACCGCAACCCGTGCCGCTGCGCGTCCTTCACCAGCGTCATCGGACTATAAAACCCCATCGGCTGATTATTCAGTAACGCCGCCGTAAACGCCCCCAGATAATGGACCTTTAAATACGCGCTCGCATAGCTCAACAGCGCAAAACTCGCCGCATGGCTCTCCGGAAACCCGTACAACGCAAACGCCGTAATCGACTGCACAATCGTATCCTGCACCGCCCCCTGAATCCCGTTCGCCACCATCCCCGCCCGCAACTTCGTCTCCACCTCCGCCATCCGCTGCTGCGACCGCTTAAACCCCAACGCCCGTCGCAACTCCTCCGCCTCCCCGCCCGTAAAATTCGCCACCAGCATCGCCATCCGCAGCAACTGCTCCTGAAATAACGGAACCCCCAACGTCCGTTTCAGCACCGTCTCCAACTTCGGATGCAAACAGTCCGCCGGCTCCAACCCCTGCCGCCGCCGCAAATACGGATGCAGCATATTCCCCACAATCGGCCCCGGCCGGATAATCGCCACCTGCACCACCAAATCGTAAAACTTCTCTGGCCGCAACCGCGGCAAACACGACATCTGCGCCCGGCTCTCCACCTGGAACATTCCCACCGTATCCGCCCGCCGCAACGTCTCGTAAACTGCCGGATCATCCGCCGGCAAATGCGCCAAATCCACCTCTTCCTTGTAGTGCCGCCGGATCAACACAATCGTGTCCCGCAACGCCGCCATCATCCCCAAACCCAACAAATCCACCTTCACAATCCCCATATCCGCGCAGTCTTCCTTGTCCCACTGCACAATCACCCGCCCCGGCATCGTCGCCGGCTGCAACGGCACAATCCGGTCCAACTGCCCCTGACAAATCACCATCCCCCCCGAATGCTGCCCCAAATGCCGCGGCAAATCCAAAATCTCCTCCACAAACCGATCCCGCAGCTTCGCCATCGGATGCTCCCCCGTCACCCCCTCTATCCCCAAAGCCTTCCCCACGTCCCGCAACGCGCTCCGCTTCCGATACGAAATCACATTCGCCGTCATCGCCGCCCCCAACTGCCCATACCGCGCGTAGACATATTGGATCGCCCGCTCCCGATCCGGCCCGCTCGGCAAATCCAAATCAATATCCGGCCACTCCCCCCGCTCTTCGGATAGAAACCGCTCAAAAAGCAGTTCCATCCCCACCGGATCCACCGCCGTAATGCCCAGCGAATAACAAACCGCCGAATTCGCCGCCGACCCCCGTCCCTGCACCAAAATCCCATTCCGCCGGCAAAACTCGACGATGTCCCAAACAATCAGAAAATACCCCGCCAAACCCAGCTTCTCGATCAGCCGCAACTCCCGCTCGATCTGCAACCGCGGCTTCTCCGCATACGGCTGATACCGCCCCCGCGCCCCCTCGTCGGTCCGCGCCGCCAGGAAGCTATCCATCGTCTGCCCCTCCGGCACCGGGTACCGCGGAAACTCGTATCCCAAATCCTCCAGCGTAAACTCCAACCGCTCCGCCAATTCTCGCGTCCGCCCCACCGCCATGGGCAAGTCCCGAAACAACGCCTCCCGCTCCGCCGTACTCTTGAAATGCCGCTCGGCGTTTCGAGCCAACATCCGTCCTGCCGCCTGAATCGTCGTATGCTTCCGCACGCAGGTCAAAACGTCCAGCAGCGGCCGCTCCGCCACTGTCGCCTGACTCACCCCGTTGGTCACCACCGCCGGAATCCCCAACTGCAGCAGCGCTTGGTTTCGAACCTCTCCTTCGCGCAGAAAGTGCCGCTCCAAATCAACGTACATCCGGTCGCCAGTAAAAATCCGCCCCAGCGTCTCGGCGACCCCTGGATCAAACCCCTGCGCCGCCAACGGATCCCCCGCCAGCAGCACCAACCCCTCCCCGTAAGTCTCCAAATCCCCTAACGTCGCCCCGGCTCGCCGCTCTAACTTCAACCGCGTCAACAAGCCGCACAAGTTCTGATATCCCTGTCGCGAAGCGCACAACAGCGGATACCGAAATCGCCCCTCTGCCTCGGTCACCTCCGCCCCTAACAGCGCCCGAACCCCCTGTTTTACCCCCGCTTTATGAAACCGCACCGCTCCCGAGAGCCCATCCCGATCGAGGAGCGCCACCGCCGGAATCTCCAACTCCGCCGCCCGCGCCATCAACGCCTCCGGCAAGCTAGCCCCCTCCAGAAAGCTAAACGCCGACCGCACCCGTAACTCTGGAAGGAGACCCATGTTCGCCTTTTGTTCGCTTTCTTTCAGTCTACCATCAACGCTCCCGACGGCAATCCGCCAACATCCATTACCCTTAAAGACAATGCTCCCTGTCACCCACGAACTCCATGGCGACCGCCGTCACGACCCCTACTTCGGCTTCCGCGAAAAATCCAACCCCGCCGTCCTCGCCCACCTCGAGG
>JBKJLJ010000150.1:0-5815 GCA_046597015.1 Bryobacteraceae bacterium | reverse complement strand
ATGGACCGCTGCCTTTCTCGCGGTTCATGGAGGTGGCGTTGTATGATCCGACGGCGGGTTACTACCGCGGGGATCCCTTTGGCAGGGACGGAGACTTCTATACGGCCGAGCAGTTGCAGCCGACGTTTGGACTGTTGTTGCGGCGGTTTTGCGAGCAGCATGGGATCGCGACGATCGTGCAGCCGGGGGCGGGGCGGGCGGCTTTGCGGGAATCCTTTGCGGGGCTGGAGTATATCCCGATTGATGTCGAGTACGGGACGTGGCCGGAGTCGTTCGAGGGGTTAATTCTGGCCCATGAGTTTTTCGATGCTTTGCCGGTGGACGTGGCGCAGCGGGAGGGGGAGGAGTGGCGGGAATTGCTGGTGGACTGCGAGGGTGAGGGCTTTGGATGGCGGCTGGGGGAGGGGCTGGCGATCCCGGGAATCGATGAGCGAATCGAACGCATGGAGCGGCCGATGGGGCTGGAGCGGGAGCTCGTTCGGATGACCGATCGGCTGAGGAGCGGATACCTTATGGTGTTGGATTATGGGTACACGCAGCGGGAGCAGATCCGGTTTCCGCAAGGCTCGTTGATGGGCTATCGGCAGCATCGAGCGACGGATGATGTTTTGGCAAATCCGGGTGAGCAGGACATTACGGCGCATGTGCCGTTTTCGACACTCGAAGGGATCGCTCATCGCTTGGGCTGGCGAACGATTCGTCACGAATCGATGGGTTCGTTTTTGCTCCGGATCGGGGATGCAGATCAGTTTGCGTTCCTCAATCTGGAGGCTGATGCGGGACGGCGGCTGCAGCTGAAGACCTTGCTGTTTGATATCGGCGAGAACTTCCGGGCTCTGCTGCTCGGAAAGCCAGAATGCCGGTAAACAGGGCCCCAAAATGATTTCGGCCCCGGGTGAAGCCGGGCCCGTCTGGGCTGTTTGATGGTGCTAAGAACTGGAGGACTAGGACTTCTTAGCGGCCACTTTCTTGGCCGGAGCAGCAGCCTTCTTGGCCGGAGCAGCAGCCTTCTTCGCCGGAGCAGCGGCCTTAACCGGAGCAGCGACTTTCTTGGCCGGAGCAGCGGCCTTCTTCGCCGGAGCAGCGGCTTTCTTCGCCGGAGCAGCGGCCTTGACCGGAGCGGCGGCTTTCTTGGCCGGAGCAGCGGCTTTAACTGGAGCAGCAGCCTTAACCGGAGCCGCGGCTTTCTTTGCCGGAGCGGCGGCCTTCTTGGCGGCTTTCTTTGCGGTTGCGTTCTTCATTGAGTGATTCTCCCTAACATCGTTTCGTCGCTCTCCGAAGAGAACGCGGTTGTGACCATATATAAGGTTGTTCGGTCTCAATGTCAAGCAAAAAAGATCGTGAGATGAGGCCCGGAGTGGCAAAAAGTCGAGTGTTTTCGCATAAAAAACGAAACTAGTGCAGAATGTTTTTATGGACACGAGGGAACTGATACCGTTTTGGACCAATAAACATAGGGGTTTGCTGCAAGTGGGGTTGTTGCTGATGGCGCTTTGGGCGGCGGGATGCGGGGGCGCGAGACAAACAAAAATTAGCAACCCGGTGGCTCGGGTGGGGACGATCGAAGAAGGCATCGCGAGTTGGTATGGCGAGCCCTATCATGGCCGTCGGGCGGCTAATGGAGAGGTCTATGACCAGGAGCAAATGACGGCGGCGCATCCGTCACTTCCGTTCGAAACCTGGGTGTCGGTTCGGAATCTGGGTAACCGGCAAAGTACGCAGGTTAGGATCATCGATCGGGGCCCTTTTGTGAAGGGTCGGATCATTGACTTGTCGCGGGCGGCGGCGAGAGAGATTGATCTCGTCAGGCTGGGGGTAGCTAAGGTGAAGCTGACGGTGATTGAGCAACCGCGCAGCTATGGCCGAGGCAAGGAGTTCACGGTGCAGGTGACGACGGCAAGAACTCGTGTGAACGCCGAACAGCTTGAGCGGCAGTTGCGCAAAGGCTATGATGCCGTGACGATCCGTTATCGCGCTCCGCTTGTTAAAGGGAATACTCCGGAGTCTTGGCGGCTGCTCGTTGGGAGGGTGAAGGACATCAAGCAGGCGCAGAAGATTTTGGTGGACGTGCGGCCGAAGTTCCCGAATTCATTCGTGGTCGGCTGGGATGTCGATTAGACCGCTTCACCCTGATGGGGGGAGTGATGACCCCATAAAGCACCTAGAAAAAGCAGCACGGGGGCGTTGTCTTGCGGGCAAAGAAAAGTTAGAGTAATTATTCCCAGTCAGCACTAGTTCAACTGAGCGGTCCCGGGCCGTTCGATTGAGGTCCATTCATGATTCCTACCGCGCATGCACAGGCGTTCGAACAACCACCGCTCCTTGTCGGCCAATCGCCCCGATTGAGGCATGTCCAGCGGATGGTGGAGAAGCTTGCGAGTGGCCGTTGGCCGGCCCTGATTCTGGGAGAAACGGGAACGGGCAAGGAAGTTGTAGCGCGTTCGATTCATTCGGCCAATCCGGCGGGCGCGTTTGTGACGATCGATTGCTCGGCCTTTGTGGGTCCGCTGATGGAGAGCGAGTTGTTTGGTCATCGGCGGGGTGCGTTTACGGGGGCGGACCGGGATAAGGTGGGCTTGATCGAGGCGGCGGACGGTGGGACGGCGTTTTTCGATGAAATCGGGGAGATGCCGCTCGATCTGCAGGCGAAATTGCTGCGGGTGCTGCAGGAGAAAGAGTTTCGTCCGTTGGGTTCGACGGTGACGAGGCGTTCGGATTTTCGGATCATAGCGGCGACCAATCGCGACTTGGCGAGGGAAGTAGAGAAGGGAACGTTTCGGCAGGATCTGTACTATCGGCTGAATGTGGTGACGTTGCGCCTGCCGCCGCTGCGGGATCGGCGGGAGGATATCCCGGCGCTGCTGCAACACTTTTTGCGGAAGTATGGATCGAACCACAGCTTCACGCAAGATGCGTTGGAGGCGGCATTGGCCTATGATTGGCCGGGCAACGTTCGGGAACTGGAGAACTCCGTGCAGCACATGGTGGCCATCAATACTGGTCCGCTGCTGCATATGCGAGATTTGCCTTCGCCGCTGCAAAATTTCCTGGTGACCAAGCGTCAACCACAAGTGTCGTTGACGATGGCCGCTTCGGCCGGCTATGCCCCGGCGGGGTCGTCGGCGTCGACGGCCCAGCCTAGCTTTGTGTCGTCGCCGATCTTACCGCTGGTGGAGATGGAGCGCCGGGCGATTTTGAGCGCCCTGGAGTACACGAAGGGCGATCGCTTAATGGCGGCGCATCTGCTGGGGATCGGTCGAACGACACTCTATCGGAAGCTGAAGGAATACCAGTTGGGAGATTGAGACTTTTCCGACGGACGGGCCACTTTCCTTTCGATGAATTCGCCCTCTCTCGCCCGCATCCGCAGCAGGGTTTTGCTCGTTGAGTCAGACCCCTGGGACGCGGGATTGGTTCAGGAGGCTCTTGATGAGCTCGAAGAGCACCAATACCGCAAGCTTCTGCCTTGGCAGATGGAGCTTTATCATGCCGAGTCGTTGGGCGAGGCGGTGGTTGCGCTGGAGCAGGAGCCGTTCGATATCATCCTGCTCAACCTTGACCTGTCGGACAGTAAGGCGCTGCACACATTTTTGCGCTTGCATTCGATCAGTCGAACCGCGCCGATCGTAATTCTATGCAACGCAACGGACGAGTACACGGCATTGGCAGCGGTCCGGGAGGGCGCGTTTTCCTATCTGCTGAAAGAGGACCTCGACTGCCTGCCTTTGGCCCGCACCTTGCGGTCGGCGATGGAGCGGCAGCAGGCCATCGTAGCCCGCGCGGAACTACCGCTGCTTGATGAATTGACGAGCTTAATCTCCCGTGATGGCTTCGTTTTGCTAGGCGAGCAATCCCTGCAACTGGCGGCGCGCTGGCAGCGGCCCGCGACGTTGTTCCTGGTGGAGTTGACTGGTTATTCGCTACTGCAGGACGCGTATGGCCATCAGGCGCACGACTTGGCGTTAATTGAAACCGGGGACCTTTTGCGGACGGTTTTTCGGGAGTCGGACGTGGTGGCGCGTCTGCAGGGGGATACGTTTGGTGCACTCTGCTTTGACGACCCCGGTTCGCTGGAGCCAATTGGGAATCGAATCCATCGGTATCTCCAGTCGGTGAGTCCCTACGCGATCCAACGTCCGGTGTTGGATTATGTCACCGGTTCGGCAACCTTGACGCCGAGCGCCACGACAAATCTGGACGTTCTGCTGCAGTTGGCCGAAGCGGACTTAACGGCGAACCGCTGCCGAGAGCTCTTAGCCGCGCTACCATAGAGTTATGCATACGCTAACGGATTTCATTTCGTGGCTCCAGGATTTCTGCCTGGCCGGAACTGTTCTGTATGTGGGCTTGCAGTTTTTGATCCGGCCGGAAGCTTGCGCGACGGCTTTGGTCAGCTTCGCCGATCGATACCAGAGCCGGGGATTGCCGCTGCCGATGCGAGGTTCGTCGCCGGCGGCTATGAACACTCCGCTGGTCCATCGCGTGCTGCGGTTTGTAGGCGGGGGCTTGGTGTTGTCGGGCCTTCTGGGCCTGTCTGGCGTGCTTTGAGCTGAGCCTTGCGGATCGCTCTTGACGCCACCTATAGTGTCGGCTCCGAGCCGACAGGTGTTGCGGTGTACTCGCGGGAGATTCTTTGGGGGTTAGCCCGACGGCATCCGAGCGCCCATTACTATTTTTGTTATCGATCGCACCGCCTGCTGCGTTCTTTGGAGGCGTATTTGCCCCGCCAGGCCGTGCGTCGTCCCTTGTTTGAAACGTGGGCACCGAAGGCACAGATTTTTCATGGTCTGAACCAACGTCTGCCCCATCTGAGCGGCAAGCATCGGTTGATCACGACGTTTCACGACCTTTTCGTGATCACATCCGAATACTCGACGGCCGAGTTTCGGACGCGTTTTATTGCCCAGGCGAAGGATGCGGCAGAGCGATCGGAACTGATTATTGCGGTGAGCGCGTTCACGGCGGCGCAGATTACGAGCCTGCTGGGCGTCGACCGGCGGCGGATTCGGGTGGTCCACCATGGGGTATCCCATCCGTCGACCGAACACCTGAAGACGCTGACCAAGCGGCAGCCCTTTATCCTGTCGGTGGGAGCGATCCAGAAGCGGAAGAACACGGGCAGGCTGATTGAGGCGTTTGAAGGTTTGCCTACGGGTTGGCGTTTGGTGCTGGCCGGTGCGGCGACTGGATATGGTTCCGAGGAGATTTTGGAGCAGATTGCGCGAAGTCCGCGCCGTCACGACATCCAAGTGTTGGGATATGTGTCGACGGAACGGCTGGAAGCGCTTTACGGTCGAGCGTCTATTTTTGCGTTTCCATCGCTGGATGAGGGTTTTGGGATCCCGGCCGTGGAGGCGATGGCTTGGGGGGTACCGGTGGTGACTTCTGACCGTTCGGCCCTGCCGGAGGTTACTGGGGACGCGGCCTTTCAAGTGGATCCCACAAGCGTAGAAGAGCTGCAGTTTACGCTGCAGACTTTGATCGAACAGCCAAGTCTGCGAGCGAAAATGGCGCAGAAAGGTTTTGCGCACGCGGCTCAGTTCACGTGGGATAGGGCGGTAGACCAGACATGGACCGTGTACCACGAACTAGTCGAGCGGTAGCTATCAACCTTTGTCTTCGGTAGATATCTTGAGTGCTTTCAGAAACTTCTGATCTTGCGACGTCCAGTTGACCTTGCCGAAGGTACCTAGGCGCTTGCCCGGAGCCTCGGATTCGCTGGAATCGGCGTATTCGTCGTCGTCGGCATCGGGAGAGAATTCGTCGCGCTTATTGAAGCCGATGGTGGCTTCAAGCACGAGGAACACGTCGTACC
>JBKJLJ010000070.1:0-8545 GCA_046597015.1 Bryobacteraceae bacterium | reverse complement strand
AAGGCCTAGTGCCGTTCGCCGAACTACTTGAGCTCTACCGACGCGCGAAGTGTTTGGTCTTCCCAAGCCTCTACGAAGGATTCGGGTTGCCGCCTTTGGAAGCCATGGCCTCCGGCTGTCCAGTGGCCTCGTCTACAGCCGGCTCCTTGCCCGAAGTATGTGGTGACGCCGCGGTTATGTTCGATCCCAATTCGCCGCGTGCGATTGCAGACGGAATAATGGAAGCAATCGACCGTACGGCTGAGCTTCAAGCTAAGGGATTTCTGCAGGTCAAGAAGTTCACGTGGGAAAGCTGTGCAGAGGCTCACGAAGTCGCCTACCGCTACGCCGCGAACTGCCACGCGCAGCCAGACATCTAACTCCAATACGCCCGTACTGACGGAACACTATATAGTGGCTCTGCTTGACTATTCGAACTAAAAGGACATCACCCCCTATGCCTCGTGCGCTTATAACCGGCATCACCGGTCAGGACGGCCTTTACCTTGCAGAGCTGCTGCTCTCAAAGGGTTACGAAGTCTTTGGCCTTATCAGAGGCCAAAACAACCCCAAGTTTGAGCTAGTACAGAGAACGGTTCCGGGCGTGCAGCTGCTCACGGGAGACCTCACCGACGTTTCCTCGCTTGTACGCGTGCTGGCCATTGCCCAACCCGACGAGGTCTACAACCTTGGGGCGATTTCCTTCGTTGCTTACTCTTGGGAAAACGCATCCATGACATCCGATGTCACGGGCAAGGGAGTGTTGAACATTCTCGAAGCTACCAGGCTCTATGCCGGGGAAGACTTGAGTAAAGTGCGCTTCTACCAGGCATCCTCTTCGGAGATGTTTGGCAAGGTTCAACAAGTACCGCAACGGGAAGAGACGCTTCTGTGGCCGCGCTCCCCCTATGGGGTGGCTAAGGTCTTCGGTCATTACATGACTATCAACTACCGCGAGTCCTACGGAATGCACGCCTCAAGCGGAGTCCTTTTCAACCACGAGTCACCCCGCCGCGGCCCAGAGTTCGTTACGCGGAAAGTCTCTCAGGCCGTGGCCAGGATCAAGCTTGGTCTCCAGGACGAGATCGTGCTGGGTAATTTGGACGCCAAACGCGACTGGGGCTTTGCAGGTGACTACGTAGAGGCTATGTGGCTGATGCTTCAGCAGCCCGAGGCCGACGACTACGTGATCTCCACGGGTGTGACTCACTCCATTGAGGAACTTCTGGTGGTGGCCTTCGAAGCCGCAGGACTCGAAGATTGGCGCCGCTATGTCCGCCAGGACCCTAAGTTCATGCGGCCAGCCGAGGTGGATCTCCTCATTGGCGATTCTTCCAAGGCCCATAGCGCCCTGGGATGGAAGCCGAAGGTTTCCTTCAAGGAACTCATAGCCATGATGGTCGAAAACGACTTGATGGAGCAGCGGTTGCTGTCCAAATGACGATCGTGGCCCCGGTACAAGATGAGGCAGCCGTTACCCGAACCGCATTCATAACCGGTGTCTCTGGTCAAGACGGTTATTATCTCGCGCAGCACTTGGTCAACGCCTGCTGGCAGGTGCATGGGATGACCCGATCGGGGGATGCTCCCCAGCAACTGCCTGAGCCGGTAACCGTACACATCGGGGATCTGGCGAACCCGGCGCGGCTCGGCGCCTTGATTGAAGAAGTCCAACCGGACACGATCTTCAATCTCGGCGGCACTAGTTCAGTAGCCGCATCTTGGCGGCAACCGTACGAAACCTCCATCAGCACTGGCGCCGCATCGATCGCACTGCTCGAAGCCGCTTGGCAGTTGCAGGAGCAAAGCGGACGTGACGTAAAGTTTCTGCAGGCGTCCAGCGCTGAGATCTTCGGTAATGCGACTCAAGTCCCGCAGGATGAGCTCACTCCCGTTCGGCCAATCACGCCCTACGGCTCGGCCAAGGCATTCGCGCATCATGCGGTGGGCACCTATAGGGCACGCGGCCTGTTCGCATCCTCAGCAATTCTGTATAACCATGAGTCGCTTCGACGACCGCCGAGTTTCGTAACTCGACGGATCACCCTCGGAGTGGCTGCCATCGCTTTGGGTCTGAAGGATCGCCTGAGTTTAGGCAACCTGGACTCGATCAGAGATTTCGGCTGGGCACCTGATTATGTCGAGGCCCTAGCACGGATTGCCGCAGCGGATCAGGCTGATGACTTCGTTGTCGCGACCGGCGTCTCCCACAGTGTGAAGGAATTTGCGGAAAGCGCATTCGCCGCCGCCGGAATTGGTGACGGGTTGGAGCGGGTCGACCTAGACTCCAGATTCCGTCGACCAGTGGACGCGGCCGAGATGCGTGGCGACTCGAGTAAGATCGCGGCGAAACTGGGCTGGACCGCCACCACCACATTCAAACGCATTGTGCAGACAATGGTTGAGCATGACATCGAGTTTGTCCGCGAACACGGCCTTGCTGCCTTGCCAGCGGACTAGGTTATGCATCGCGGCACAATAGCCGGTGCCCACAAAGTGAAAGTGCCGAATTGACCGATATCTCCCAATCGTCCGAGTTTCTTCCCGAACAGCCAACGGGGCGGGGTGCGAGCATCTCGGGCAAGTCCGCGGCGGGCGTCGGGGGCGCCTCCGTCCTTGCGGCCGCCGCGGGCATCTTGATCCTCTTCGTCACCAGCCACGCTTTATCCCCGGCCGATAACGCTGAGTTTCTATCCTTCTGGGCGGCTCTCTTTTTTGTGTGCGGCGTTCTGGGAGGCATTCAGGCAGAGTCAACAAGGGCGGTCGGCGCTGCCAGGGCGGCGCACGGTTCAGATACTGCCAAAGGCGCCCCCGTTCTCACCTCAGGGCTCATTGTCGGCGCGTCAGCTGCATTGATTGTTCTTCTCCTCTCCCCCCTTCTGGGCACTTATCTGTTCCCGACGGACACAGTGGCGATCGTCGGGGTTCTGGTTGTCACGGCCATCCTGTTCTCATGCCATGCGACCTTAGCGGGCGCTGCACAGGGAAAAGACCAGTGGTCCCTGTTTGCAGGGATGGTTTCACTGGAGGCGGTCCTTCGCTTGACCGCCATTGCGGCTGCCGCCGCCTTAGCCGCACCCCTTGTCGGACTCGAGCTTGCGTGCCTCGCGGCCCTCACGGCCTGGATCGTGGTGGCACTCATCTCGCCGGCTGCCCGGAGTTCTCTCAGATCCCGAGCGGATGTAGGCCTCTGGAGGCTCCTCCAGAACACCGGACATGCACTTCTTTCAGCAGCCTCCTCCGCTTCCCTGATTGTTGCCTTTCCCATCCTGCTGAAGCTCACGACTCCGCAGGCGGACTACGCATTGTCTGCGCCAATCCTCTTGGCCATTTCGCTGACGAGAGCTCCGATCATGGTCCCGCTTCAGGCGTTCCAGGGCGTGGCTTTGGCCGAGATCGTGCGTGATCCTCAGAACGGCTGGCGGGGGCTTAAGAAGCCGCTGGTTGCGCTCGTGGGGGTTGGTGTCCTCGGTGCCGCGGCCGCGTGGTTGGTCGGACCGCTCCTGATGCTCTTCTTCGGTCCCGCTTACAAGGTGGAAGGCTGGGCATTGGCCGCACTGACACTTGCTGCCGTGCTCATGGCGGTTCTAACGTTGCTCGGCACCGTCGTCATCGGTTTGGGCAATCATCGTGCGTACTCCGCAGGCTGGCTGTCCGCGACGGCAGTCGCAATCGGACTGCTCCTGCTGCCAGCGGGCGTCGAGATCCGCAGCATCCTCAGCTTGGGGCTGGGACCTCTCGCCGGCATTGCCGTTCACGCTATGGCAATCGCCGCAATCGTTCGTAACCGTCGGGGATCCGCAGTCCAGCCCGATCACTGAGCCGGCAAGAGGTTATGTCCAGCCTTAGCCCAAAACGAATTCCCTAAGGCGACCGAGCACGATGCTTCTCTCGAGGTTAGCGAAATGGTACGTCTTGCCTCGAGCGCCCAGTTCCTCGCGCTCCTCCCGCGTCATGCGGTAGATCGCCTTAACATTTTCTGCCAAAGCCGTCGAATCGCCTGCAGGCCCAACGAGCCCACACTGGGCAGCATCCTCGACCAGTGAACGAACCTCGCCGTCCATAGCAAGGGCGAGCGGCCGGCCCGAAGCGATGTACGACATGACCTTTGCCGGTATCGTCGCTTCAAGCAGTTCGCTTCGGACCAGGCAACCGACCAGCACGTCAGCCAGAGTCGTATATTTGGGGATGTCGGTGACGGGATGGTGGCCTTCGAAGCGGAACACGTCTTCCAAGCCGCGCCGTGCGACTTCAAGTTCCACCTGGCGTCGACTCATGCCATCGCCGACGATCACCCATGTTATGGCCAGTCCCTCAGACTTGAGCCGTTCAGCAGCATCGATAATAGTATTAAATGACTGTGCCGGACTGATATTTCCGGTGAATACAGCCTTGAAGCCAGCACCTAAATGCTCGGCTAGGTCAGTGTCGAGAATTTCCTCTTCGTATAGGCTTTCACAGGCTTGAGGCACAACAGTAATTCGATCGTCGGAAATACCGGTGATTCCTCTAATCTTCGAGCGCATTTGCTCGGAAAGAACAATAATTTTGTCAGGCTGACGATAATGCCAGTGCGAGACCTTTTCGGCCAGACGTCGCAGCGTCTTGTTTTTTAAGTCCAAAACCGAAAATAAATTCTCCGGCCACAAGTCGAGCACATACATCGTCGACTCTATTCCGCGAATCTTCGAAAGTAGGATTCCGGCAATTGACATCATTACTGGTGACAGCTGGTACAGAAATATCTTGTCGTACTTACCAAAAAGAAGACGCGGCAGATGCAGAAGGCTGCCCAGCGGAAAAGAAACATAATTCAGGAAAATTCGCATACTGGAATTGTTGCCGCGAGGTATCTCGAGCGCGCGGTAGACCTTGATTCCATTATGATCTTGTCGGAACGGACCACGGAACGAGTAGCCTGGAAAGAGTTCGCCGCGCGGATAATTAGGAAGTCCACAAAGAACCTCAACGTCTAAATCGTTTTCGACAAAATAATCACATATGTCGTTTATGCGGAAACCCTCTGGCCAGAAGTGCTGACCGACCACCAATATCTTAGGTTTTTGTTGCCCCACTACGATGCCGACGAAATTGAGGGAAGCAACGACTTCAGGTAGTCGGTGGTTTTGATCTTCTCGATGATCTGGTCCACTGTGAGCTGGTGCGTGTTATGCGATGTGTACTCCTCGAGGGACTCACTAACGACGTCACCGGACTCGACAAATTTTTCGTAGTTGAGGTCGCGCGTATCCGCAGGAACGCGGAAGTAACCGCCCAAATCTTCGGACTTAGCCCGTTCCTCGCGGGTTAGAAGCGTCTCGTGCGCCTTTTCGCCATGCCGCGTACCAATCACATTTACCTCGGCATCGGACTGGAACAGGTGCTTCATCGCTAAAGCCAAGTCCCCCACCGTCGATGCATCAGCTTTTTGCACGAACAAGTCGCCTTGGTTGGCGTTCTCAAAAGCAAACAGAACTAGATCGACGGCCTCGTCCAGATTCATCAGAAAACGAGTCATGTGGGGGTCCGTGACAGTAAGCGGCTTGCCCTCACGTATCTGGTCTGCGAACAGAGGGATAACAGAACCTCGTGAAGCCATGACGTTACCGTACCGGGTGCAAGAAATCAGGGTGTCAGAAGCATCGACATTACGCGACTTCGCGATTACGACTTTTTCCATCATGGCCTTCGACGTACCCATGGCGTTGATGGGATAAGCCGCTTTGTCTGTAGAAAGACAGACGACTTTCTTGACCTTGGCGTCAATTGCAGCGGTCAGGACATTGTCGGTTCCCAGGACGTTAGTCCGGACTGCCTCCATAGGAAAGAATTCACACGATGGCACCTGCTTGAGGGCCGCTGCGTGAAATATGTAGTCCACTCCGCGGACCGCTTCACGTACACTCTCAATATTGCGCACATCACCTATATAGAATTTTAGTTTCTCGTTGCTGTACTGCTTCCTCATGTCATCCTGCTTCTTCTCATCCCTCGAGAAGATTCTGATCTCCTTTATGTCGGTATGGAGGAAGTGCTTCAGGACAGCATTCCCGAACGACCCTGTGCCTCCGGTAATCAAAAGTGTCTTGTTCTTGAACAATTCGTCTCCTAGGTAAGCGGGTGGTTACGGCTTCGAACACGGCTGCAACCGTTAGATGATATCAGCGAGTCCCTAGGCGGCCACATGGCGGACCGTCGACCAACCTGCGGGCTGAATTCGGATTGGAAGTGTTTCGGCGTAGAATCTCAAGCATGCTTAGCCCACAATCCCGCCGAGTTCTAGTGATCATGCCCGCCTGGAACGAGGGGGAAACAGTCGGTGACACGGTTGCTGAGGTCCACCGTCTCAACGAAGGATACGACGTCCTGGTCGTCGACGATGGGTCGAAGGACGCGACAGCGGCGGTGGCAGCAACTGCCGGTGCCACGGTACTTCGATTGCCGTTTAATATGGGTGTCGGCGGGGCGATGCGCGCCGGCTTTAAGTACGCCGACCGCCACAGCTACGACGCCGTCATTCAAGTTGACGCCGACGGCCAGCACGACCCCCGTGAAATTGCCTCCGTTTTGGCCGGCCTTGATACCGCCGATATATCCATCGGTGCACGGTTTGCAGCCAAAGGTGACTACAAGGTCTCAGGTCCGCGCCAATGGGCGATGGTTTTCCTTGCCGCCGTCATCTCGCGGCTAGCGCGGACCAAGCTCACGGATGTCACTTCGGGGTTCCGCGCTGGGAACAGGCGGGCGATTGCGCAATATCTTGATCACTATCCGGCGGAGTACCTCGGCGACACGATCGACTCACTGGTAGTTGCTGTCAAGTCTGGCTGCAAGGTCACCCAAATTCCGGTTGCGATGCGCCCTCGCCAAGGCGGCACCCCGAGCCACAATCCAGTGAAGTCAGCGGTCTATCTGTTGCGGTCCGTCTTTGCCCTGCTCTTTGCGGTGACTAGAAGCCGCTCCAGAATTGTTGTCCAGGAAGGTACGGTCTGATGGGGAACACGCTCGCTGCCTTTGTTTTCGCTGCGGTCATGGTGGGCATAGTTCTGGAGCTCGTCCGCCGGAAGATTTTTCGTGAAAAGTACGCCGCACTGTGGCTGATCATCGGCGCCAGCGCCTTGGTCCTTGCAGGCTGGCCGGACCTCCTCAACAGTGTCAGCAAGCTCCTTGGGATACAGGTCGCGTCCAATCTTCTGTTTGCGATGTGTATCGTTCTAATACTCGGAGTCTGTCTGCATCTTTCCTGGGAACTCTCCGTGGTTGAAGACGAGAATCGAACGTTGGCTGAAGAAGTCGCAATCCTGCGCGCATCCGTTGAACGGTTGGAAGTAGACTTCCAGCGCGTTCCCCGCCTCGCCCGGCAGACGGGAGAGCCCACATCCGTCGGGCTCGAAGGGCCATCCGCGCCGTGTCCCTCCGACGAATGAGCTGACCGCCCGCAGTTGCCGGGTAGAGGCCTCAGCGTAGAATTAGGTGTCCAACTTGTTTCACCACGTAACCCTGCGCAGTTTCGGGCCGTGGAATGACGAAGTCGTGAACTTCAGGGAAAGCCGGCTGACCACGACCACTAAGGAATCATGCTCAGCCCTGAAATACATGCTATTGACACAGTCGCAGCCGACAACGTCTCGACCTGGCGTCGGCGGCGCCAACCGAAGCGTTCGGGCGCAACGGTTCCGGTATACCTAGGAACCGTCCTGGCCGCCGCGCTAATCGCGGCTGTCGTCATTACCCGGAACGCTGGGGGATTAACTGGTTGGGGGTTCGGCCCGGTCCTTGGCCTGGTGTTGATAATGATCCCGATCTCTCGAAGCTTGTCCCTGCGCATAGTCTTTTCTGTGGTGGTACTGGCTGGAACGGCGCCGATCATGTGGTGGTTATCGGGCCCGGTTCCGGGGCTAGACCGCGGCACAGTCGTACTGGCCCTCGCAGCGGCCGCTCTGACGGCCACTGCCAGCTATTGGCTGCTGACACGGCGACCAGTTCGAGCGTTCCTTCCGCAACTGCATGCAGTCGACGGACTTCCGGTCCTCTCGGCGGTCGCTTCCCTGTGGGTGGTGCAGGGCTTCGTCACTGTCCGCTCGGTCGAGCAAGCACTGCACTTGCTCACCCAGTCCTGGGATTTCGCTCCGCACTTCAATATGTACAACATGATTCGCAACCATGGTGCTGTCTTAGCAGTGCTCCCAGCATCGCCCGACGGCGGACCTTGGTCTGCAGCAACGTATCCTCAGGGATTCCACGCTTTAGTCGCCACGCTGGCTGAAGTGGTCGCCGGAGGTCGGGCTGGGGACGTGGGGCAGGAAGTTGTGCTTTTCTGTCGGTTAGTCGGAGTTGTCACCGTTCTCGGGACTGTCTTGGTTGTTGCAGGCCTGACGGCTTTACCGGTGTTTCGCCGGAACTTTTTTGTAACACTGCCGCTGGTTGCCATTGTGGCTACCGCATGGGTTGTAGGCCCCGGCGCCATCCCTGTCTTCGGTGCGTTTCCCAATTTTGGCCTTGGGATAGCACTTTGCATCGCTTGCATAGCCATCGTTCAGCTTAGGCGTGTCATCCACCCGGCGCT
>JBKJLJ010000040.1:0-4353 GCA_046597015.1 Bryobacteraceae bacterium | reverse complement strand
TGGGCCCAAGCGAGGGAGCCAGCGGTCAACAACAACGCAATTCGTTTCAGCATATATACCTTCCTGCACTTCTTAAGAGCTTTTTAGAGGGCAGGGGGTTTCTCAACTGCCGTGAGTTCGTGTGAAATTTACAGGGCGGCCACGAGGGAGAGCAGGAGTGGATGCGGCTATGCTGGGTGGTAGCCGTGGCGATTTCCATACCCAATTCCGAGCTGAGTGAGGCGTTTGTGCGGGCCTCGGGTCCAGGGGGGCAGAACGTCAACAAAGTGTCGACGGCGGTGGAGTTGCGGTTTGACGTGGGCAGGTCAGGGGTGTTGCCGGGTGCGGTAAAGGAGAGGTTGCGGGCGCTGGCGGGGAACCGGATGACGCAGGACGGGGTGTTGTTGATCACAGCGAGTGAACATCGGACGCAGGAGGCGAACCGAGCGGCGGCGCGGGCGAAACTGGACGAGTTGGTGGCGCGGGCGGAGGTAGTACCGAAGAAGCGACGGGCGAGTAAGCCGACGCTGGGGGCGAAGGTAAGAAGGCTGACGGCGAAGGCGGAGCGTGGGGATGCGAAGAAGCTGCGGGGGCGGCCGCGGGAGGAGTAAGGGAAGGCGAATTCCATGAGAGCTTCGGCTGATATCCCGCGCCTTCGGCATTGAAGGTCAAGGAAGCAATTGGAATAATAAAGGCAGACGGATGGCGATTGGTGCGCACGTGCGGCAGTCATCAGCAATATCATCATCCAAAGAAGCCGGGGCTTGTGACAATAGCGGGGCATCCTTCCGCAGATCTGGATGTGAAGACCGAGCGGTCTATACTGAAACAGGCAGGTTTGAAATGAGCAAATACACCGTCTACATTGATTCAACGGCCACGGGCTACAGCGCTCATGTTCCGGATTTACCCGGCTGCGTAGCGGCGGCGGCGACGATGGAAGAGACCCGCGAGCTGATCCGAGAAGCGATTGAGTTCCACGTGGAAGGGATGCTCCTGCTGGGACAGGCCGTCCCCGCGCCGACAGCGCATATTGTAGAGATTGAAGTAGCGGTCTAGAGCTAGTTTCCGGAGAGAACGAGCTTAAGGATTTGGGTGCCGTAGCGGGTGGCGGTGCGGGGGCCCAAGCCGGAGACCTGCAGGAGTTCGTCCTGGCTCGAAGGGAGGTCATCGGCGATTTCGGCGAGGACTTTGTCGGTCAGGATTCGGAAGGCGGGGACCCCCTCCTTCTTCGCTTGGGCCAGACGCCACTTCTTCAGTGCTTCGACCAACACACTCTCGGCGGCGGCGGGCTTGGAGCGGGACTTCTTCGCGGATTTCTTCGCCGCAGACCGAGGCCGGCCGGCAGGAGTTCTCTCGGGGCGGTCCTTAATGAGGAGATCGAGGTCGTTGGGGTCGGCTTGGCTGCCTTCCCAGGTCAAGAGTGCCCGGCGGAAGGCGATCTCGCGGCCCTCGACCTGAAACGTCTCTTCCTTCAGCTCAACGATTCCCACGCGAGCCATCGCACTAAGGATTTGTTCGAAGGCGTCACGGGAAACCGGGGTTCCCGTGCAAAGTTCGGTGTGGAGCTTGCCCGTCGAACGGCCGTCGGATTTCTTCAGCGCCCCGATGATTTCGGCGGCCACTCCCAACTCCCGGGCGCTGGCTTCGCGGAAGACTTGCGCCTCACAAGTTTCCGGCGAGCAGAAATCGCAGATTTCACACGGGGCCGCCGCCCCGGCCTTGTCGCCGAAGTGCAACACCAGCGCGGACATGCGGCATTGGCTGATGTCGGCAAACCGGAGCATGTTCTGGAGCTGGGCGAGTTTCTGCGCAATTTGCGCTTGGTAAGGCTCGCGCCAGGCGGGCTTGCCTTTGCTCACATTCTCGGCGAAATCGACCAGCGCGCCGCCGTGGATCCAAAGTTTTTCGAGCGCCTTGTCGAAGCCTTCCTGCTCCATCCGGCAACGGGTTTGCAGGTTCTCCTTGGGCTCGGGTTCGTCGTTGAGGGCGGCGTAGATTTTGTCGAGAACCTTAATATCGGGGTAATCGCGCTCGTGGAACCAGTCGTGGGTGTGGCGGTCGGCGTAGGAGTGCATTAGGACGGCGCGGGAGTCGGCGCCGTCGCGGCCGGCGCGGCCTATCTCCTGGTAGTACCCTTCGAGGCTGCTGGGGAGGGCGGTGTGGATGACCGTTCGAACGTTCGGCTTGTCAATGCCCATGCCGAAGGCGATGGTGGCGACGATAACGTCGAGGCGGCCATCCAGGAAACCGGACTGGACGCGACCACGGATTTCGGCGGAGAGGCCGGCGTGATAGGACGCGGCGGGAAAGTTGGCCTTGAGCGTGGCGGCGTACTCTTCGGCCTGCTTGCGGGTGGGGGCGTAGACGATGGCGGGACGGCGGGCGGGGTCCGCGAGGAGTTGGCGGACGAGGTCTGGCCGCTCCGTCGGGGAGGCTTCGACGACCTCGATGGCGATGTTGTCGCGGCGGAAGCCTTGGATGAAACGGCCGCCGGAGCCGAGGTTGAGTTGGGCGGCAATATCGTTCTGGACGATGGGGGTGGCGGTGGCGGTTAAGGCGATGATGGGGGCGGGGCGGAGGGCGGGCAGATGCTGGCCGAGGGTGCGGTAATCCGGGCGGAAATCGTGGCCCCACTGGGAAATGCAATGGGCTTCGTCGACAGCGACGAGGGACGGCTTGCGCTTGGCGAGCATCTCCGGGAAGCCGGGGACGCGCATGCGTTCCGGGGCGATGAAGAGGAAGTGCAGGCGGCCGGCGAGGTAGTCGACGCAGGCCTGGCGGGAGGCGGCGCGGTCGCGGCCGGAGTGGATGCGTTCGACGGCGAAGCCGCGCTGTTGGAGCTTGGCGACTTGATCCTCCATCAGGGCGATGAGGGGGCTGATGACCAGTGTGGTGCCGCCGCGGGCGAGGTCGGGGAGCTGGTAGCAGAGCGACTTCCCCGCCCCGGTGGGCATGACGAGGAGGACGTCTTTGCCATCGACCACGGCGCGGCAGACGGCTTCCTGGCTGGGGCGGAAATCCTTGAATCCGAAGGCTTCGTGGAGGAGGGTCGGGAGGTCGGTGGTGGTGAGCGGGGGGAGGTCGGGGAGGGGTTGGGGCGCCGAGACGGCCGTTGGGGCAGAGGGCGGGGGCGCTTGCCCCACTTTGCCGACTACTTCGGTGACGTACTCTTCAATGCCTTTGACGAAGGGGGCGAGTTCGGCTTGGCCGCGTTCGATGCGTTTGAGGTAGGCCTCCCACTGGCCCGTCATGATGGGGCTTTTGACTTCGGGGTGGACGACTTCGATGAGATGGATGCCTTTGTCGGTGGCTTCGATGGCTTTGCCCTGACGCTGGATATAGCCGCGCTTCAGGAGCACTTCGATGATGGCGGCGCGGGTGGCGGGGGTGCCGAGGCCGGTTTCTTTCATGGCGTCGGAGAGCTCTTTTTCGTCGAGCGTTTTGCCGGCGGTTTGCATGGCAGTGAGGAGTGTCGCGTCGTTGAAGCGCTTGGGGGGGCGGGTCTTCTTGAGAATGGATTCGGCTTTGACGACGTCCTGCGGTTGATCGGGGCGGAGTTCGGCGGGAAGGGTTTGGTCGGCGGCGTCGGCTTCTTTGGCTTTCTTTTCGGTGACGACGTCGAGGACTTTCCAGCCCATTTGGCGGATTACGGTGCCGGCGGAATGGAAGTGGTCAACGATGGCTTCGTTCGTGATGTGGGTGATGACCGTGGTGACGTCGGTGATGTAGTCGTCGTGGTAAGGGGAGAGGAGGCGGCGGCAAATGAGGTCGTAGAGGTTGCGCTCTTCAACGGAGAGGTTGGCGCGCGCGGGGGAGGTGGCGGTGGGGATGATCGCGTGGTGGTCGGAGACTTTGGCGTCGTCGATGAAGCGGTTAGAGAGGGGCCGCTGGCCGGTGCCTTCGGCGATGAGGTTAGGGTACTGCGGGGCGATGGCCTTGATGACGGCGGGGAGGCCGGCGGCGACGGTTTTGGCGAGATGGCGGGAGTCCGTACGGGGGTAGGAGATGAGCTTGTGCGACTCGTAGAGGGCCTGGGCGATGTCGAGGGTTTTTTGGGCGCTGTAGCCGTAGAGGCGGTTGGCGTGGCGCTGGAGTTCGGCAAGATCGTAGAAGCCGGGCGGGCCCATGCGCTTGGCTTCGGACTCGATGGAGGCGATTTTGGCCTGGCCGGATTTGGCCCGGGAGACGACGTCTTTGGCGTCGTCGGTTTTGGCAGGGAGCCGTTTGGATTGGTCGAGGGTTTCGCCCTTGGTGGGGGGGCGGAACCAGGTGCCGAGGTAGGTGGGTTTGGACTTGACGCCGGTGGGGGAGAAGGTGACGACGACTTCGCGATACTCCTCCGGGACGAAGGCGCGGACGGCGAGTTCGCGT
>JBKJLJ010000738.1:0-11424 GCA_046597015.1 Bryobacteraceae bacterium | reverse complement strand
CGAATCGCACCGCTGCCGAACCGTTCCCACCACTTGAAAACTTTATCGATCCGCAGAAACGTATTCCGCCGATTGAAGAACCCATCATCGCGCGGCAACTCCAACGTCACCCCGGGCACAAGTAACTCTTCGAGCGTAAACCCATCCGGTACCGGTCGCGCCGTCACCGTCATAGCGTGGACAATCGACAGCGGGATCACGATCGCCCGCGTCCAGGAGCTCATCTCGTAGATCGCCTTGCCGAGCAAAATCAACTCCGGCGGAATCGATGGAACATGCTGCCGCGGATACAGCCCAAACAGGCTCAGGTTGATCTTCACGTAGCTATTGGCCGACTGCAACCCGCCGAGGCCCAAAATCGTCTCCCGCAGCGCGGCCATTCGAGTATCGTGTACCGATATCCCGGCCGTTTTCAAGGCAAAATACGCCTTCACCGAAGCGTTTACATCCGCCGGACCACCCGGAAAAATGTTGAACCCGCCCCCTTCCAACTGCCGTTCGAGAATCGACTTCACCGCACGGTCAATTTGGATCCGCGTCGGCGGATCCCAGGTCCCGTTCTGTGGCGGATACAGCCACAATTGAAGCAACACGAAGTCCGATTCGAGAGTCGTGTCCGCCGTCAAGTCTCCCCACCAGTAGCCCGCATCGTGCTGATTGGCGACAAACCAATCGACCGACCGTTTCGCCGCGTGGGCGGTCGAAGCAACTAAAGCGTCAGTAACTTGAAGGCTTGGGGTCATAAGGAAGCGGAAGTCGTGATTTGGGTCAAGCGGGCGCTATTCAACTCCGGAGGCAACTGGAACCGGACGTCCTCTTCCTTCACTTCTAACTCTTCCAACTCGCTAAATCCGTTTGCTTTGAGATACGCAATAATCTGCTCAACCAGATGTTCCGGCGCTGAAGCCCCGGCGGTAATCGCGACGGTCTTCACCCCAAGCATCCACTCGGTCTGCACATCGGATTCGTCGTCCACCAAGTAAGCGGGCACTCCCGTGTTCTGGCAGACCTCAACCAGCCGCTGCGAATTCGAACTGTTCTTCGAACCCACCACCAGCAGCAAATCGCATAACGGGGCGACGGCCTTAACACCCACTTGACGGTTCTCCGTCGCGTAGCAAATGTCCTGTGAATGCGGCCCCTGAATCAGTGGAAACCGTTCGGTTAACCGCTTCACGATGTGGTTCGTCTCGTCCAGGCTCAACGTCGTCTGGGTTAGATAAGCCATCTTCGTCGTGTCCGGCACCATCAACCGATCGACGTCCTCGACGGTCGAAACCAGCTTCATAGACTCGGGCGCTTCGCCCAAGGTACCTACGACTTCATCGTGGTTTTCATGCCCGATGAGGACGATCGAATAACCCTTCCGCGCGAACTTCACCGCTTCCAAATGGACTTTGGTCACCAGCGGGCAGGTCGCATCAATCACTTGCAAATTCCGCTCGACCGCGTCCGTTCGTACCGACGGCGCTACACCGTGGGCACTAAAAATCACCCGCCCTTGGCTCGGCACTTCGTCCAACTCTTCGACGAAGATCGCTCCGGCCGCCCGGAGTTCATCCACAACATGCTTGTTGTGCACAATCTCCTTCCGTACGTAAATGGGCGCGCCATACATCTCGAGAGCAATTTTAACGACATCGATAGCGCGAACAACCCCCGCGCAGAAGCCGCGCGGCGTCAAAAGGATAATTTTCTTGCCGAAAGCCATAGTTAGGGATCTATGACATTATAGCTCGGATCTGATCGACCAACTTTGCCTCGCCCTCGATTTCCACCCCGATCCGTAACCAAAACACCGCCACGGGAGCCATCATTTCCGCTACATTGGGCGGCAAATTCATTAAATCTTTTTCAGTTGTTAACAGGACCTCTGCTTCCTGTAATTGGGCGTGTTCCCGCAGGCGGGAGAGTTCCGTGTGGCGATACGAATGATGGTCGCCGAAAGTCCACCGGAACAGGGGCACCACCTCCTGCTCTCGCAACGTCGACCAGAACGTCGTCGGATTCGCTAAGCCGCAAAACGCCGCGACCCGTTGTCCTCGCAAAGTCACGTCCTTTCCGGTCCCGGCGTCCACCCAACTTTCGGCCACTACGCGCGACCGATAGATGGGCGCCATCGCCAGTCGGCGCCGCAATTCGCCGTACGTCCGGCCTCTTTCCGTGCGCGTCAATAGAATCGCCGAGGCCCGAGCCAGCGCCTCCGGCATTTCCCGCAGTCGCCCCAGCGGAAACGACGCGCCGCCCGCGAACGGATCCCGCGCATCGAGCAACACTAAGTCAAACTCGCGGGCCAGTCGATAGTGCTGAAAGCCATCGTCCAGCAAAAATAGCTCCGGATGCAGCGTCGCTTCCATGGCCCGGCCTACCGTGTAGCGGTCTGGCCCAACCCCGACGTGCGCCACTCCCGAACGCACGAAAATTTGGGCTTCGTCCCCGGTGCGTTCAATCGGCATCGTTGTACCGCGGGGAATCACCGTCACTGGTTCCGTCAGCAACCGTTTGTAACCCCGCGTCAAAATGGCGGGATTCGTGAAGTGTCTTGCCAACCGCAACACCGTCGGCGTCTTCCCTGCCCCACCCATACTGATCCCGCCGACGCTCACGACCGGCGTATCCAACCGCCGAGGCACGGCCCGCTGTCGATTCCTCCGCCCGCCCCACTTCCAGAGCAACGACGCCGGAGCCATCACAAGCCAGAAGAGCCAGGGATGCAGCGGTAGAGGCCAAGCCCGTTCGATCTCTTCCCGCAAAATCCCCAACGTCCTCCCGAGCGCCCCGCGTCGTTGCTCGGCGAGGGCTTTCGCCCTTCCGCCCCACTCACCCGGGTCCCGCAGCAACTCCGTCACCACCGCGGCAAAGTCCGCTTGATCGCACCGCTGCAAACCGCCACCGGCCGTGAACGCCGCCGCGATTTCAGCGAAGTTTTCCATATGCGGCCCGGCGAGCACGGGTTTGCCAAACAGCGCCGGTTCCAAAATATTGTGGCCGCCCCGTTGCGCCAGCGTCCCTCCCATCACCACGACGTCCGCCAGCCGGAACACCCCGCTCAATTCGCCTATTGAATCGAGCAGCAACACACTTGGGGCCGCTAGCGGGGTCAAAGCTGACCGTCGCCGAAAGGGAATCCCCGCCGTCGCTAGTTTCTCCGCCACCCGGTCAAACCGCTCCGGCTTCCGGGGCGCCAAAATCATCACGAGGCCTGGGATCGACCGAACCCACTCCTCCCACGCGCTAATCACCAAATCGTCTTCGTCAATGTCCTCGCAATGCGTGCTCGCCACCACCAGCACCTTTTCCGCTCCTGCCACCCAGGCCTTGACGTCGACCGGCGTCGTTACCTTCTCCGGGTCAAAGTCGTACTTCAAGTTCCCGTTGTTGACCGCCCCGGTTGCCCCAAGGGCTATATAACGTTTTTGATCCTGCTCGCTTTGCGTCAGCACTCGATGCGGAATCGCCATCACCGGCCGGAACAGCCAGCGAAAGCGCTGATACCGCGGCAGGGCCCGGTCGGAAATTCGCCCGTTCACGACGAGCAGTCGAGCCCCGCTACGGCGTGTCTCCCGCCAAAGATTCGGCCAAATCTCCGTCTCCAGAATCACCACCAGCGTCGGCCGCAGCGCCCGCAAAACTCTTCGCACCGCAAAGCAAAAATCGAGCGGCGTGTAGAAGACCCCGTCCGTCCAAATCGCGAGCTTTTCCTCCGCCATCTTCCGTCCGGTCGTCGTTGTGGTGGATAGATAGATCGGCGTATCCGGGTATTCTGTTCGCAGAGCCTGAACCAACTCCGCGGCGCTGAGCACCTCGCCCACTGACACCGCATGCAACCAAATGCCCCCCGGTGCCGTCACAGCAAAAGGCAGACCGCCGAACCGCTCCGGCAACGTCTTGCCGTAGCGAGCCATCAAATAAACAAACAGCGCGGGAAACCCCACGAACTGCGCCAAGCGATAGAGAAGAAAAATAAAGGTCTGCAATCGACAGCCCCCAGTATATCTACGTCCCCTACAATGAGACTCATGAAGGCCATCTGCGTCGTCCTACTCCTCACCGCCTTGCTGCAGGCTGATAAGAAGCCAGAGCCGTTCCGGCCGGCCGCGATCGAGACCTACGCCTCCAAGCAAACCAACCAAGGGCTTACCGTCGCCGCTGTCGCTTACGACGACGCCGACGAGGCCAAAGCGGCCTTCGGAAAAGTGAACCCTTATGAGCATGGCATTCTGCCGGTCCTGGTGCTTTTCAAAAATGAAAGCAAGAAGACGCTGAACCTGGAACTCGCCCGCTTCCAATATCTCGTCCCCGGGTCTCGTAAGCTCGATGAAACCCCGGCCGAAGACATCGCCCGGTTGAAAGGACCCGCCCGCCCCCGCTACAATCCCACCCCCATACCCACCACTATCCCGGGCATCAAGCGGAATAAGAACCCGCTCCAAAATCCGGTGATTATCGAGCGTGCATTTTCCGCGAAAATGCTTCCCCCCGGGGAGTCGGCGTACGGCTTCGTCTACTTCCAGACCGGCCATACCCGCACCTCCCGGCTCTACATCACCGGCATCACCGAAGCGCAGACCAGCCAGGAACTCTTCTACGTCGAAGTCCCGCTGGGCGCCAAGTAAACATGGATCGGATCACGCTGATTTCCACTGGCGGCACTCTCGAAAAAAGCTACTCCGAACAGGCTGGCGGGGTCCACAACAAAGAGAGCAAAGTTGAGCAGTATCTCGGCCAACTTCGACTGCCGGACGTCACGATCGAGACGATCCGCCTAATGAACAAAGACAGTCTGGAGATGACCGAGGGCGACCGCCACTTCATTCTTGCCGCTGTGCGCCAACACGAAATCGGCGCGAAAGGAATCGTGATCACCCACGGCACAGACACCTTGGTGGAAACCGGCAAGGTGCTCGCCGCAGGTCTGCCTCATCTCAGCATTCCCATCATTCTGACGGGGGCGATGACGCCGCTTGGGTTTGAAGGCTCTGACGGGCTTCAGAACTTGACCGAGAGCCTGCTCGCCGCCCGACTTCTCCCGGCCGGGGTGTACCTAGTCATCCATGGCCAGGTATTCCCCATTCACGACGTTTACAAAGACCGCGAGTTGGCCCGATTTAGGCGGCTTTCTTCTGCACCGCCACCGCCGGCTTCGGCTTAGCGGGAAGCACTTTCGGAGCAGCCGGCTTCGGAGCAGCGACGGGCGGGTAACCTTCGCGCCGCACAACGACGCGCATTTTCACCGGCACCGCCGGAGAATCCCCGCGTCCCTTCGGCACATTCGCCACCTTGGCCACTAGCTCCTGCCCTTCGATCACTTGGCCGAAGATCGTATGGCGGCCGTTCAAATGAGAGGGGGTTCCTTCTGTGATGAAGAATTGGCTCGAACCCGTGTTCGGCCCGGCGTTGGCCATCGCCAGCCGTCCGGGGACGTCAAACTTCAAGGAGGGGTGGAATTCGTCAGGAATCGGATCGGTGCCTCCGGTGCCGGTCCCGAGGGGGTCGCCTCCCTGGATCATGAAGCCGGGGATCACCCGATGAAACGTCAGACCGTTGTAAAGAGGAAGCTTGGATTTGACTCCTGTTCGCGGATTGGTCCATTCCTTCCGCCCCATGGCGAGATCGGAGAAGTTCTTCACGGTGATGGGAGACTCTTCGACGAACATCTTCGTAACAATCGTGCCCAAAGTGATCGCGCCCTGCGTCAGGGTAAAGTAGGCGTAAGTTCCTGGTTCCCGAGCCGGTTTGGCCGGGGTCACAGCGGGTTTGGGAGCGACCACGGCGGGTTTCGGAGCGGCCACCGCCGGTTTCGGAGCGGCCGGCTTCGGGGCCGCCGCCGGAGGCTGGGCCAGGAGCATCGCTGGCGCCAAAAGTAAAAGCCATCGCAGATTCATATCTGCCAGCTTAAACCGTAACCCTCTTCGATTGCATCTAAGCGGGTATGAATCCTACTGAAATCACGACTTTGGGCGCCGGTTGCTTCTGGTGTCTGGAGGCCGTATTCGACCGGATGAAGGGCGTGCTGTCCGTCGAGTCTGGCTACATGGGAGGCCAAGTGGTCATCCCCAGTTACGAGGCAGTATGCACGGGAACGACGGGCCACGCGGAAGTGATTCGGATCACCTTCGACCCTTCGAAGGTGACCTTCAAGGATATTTTGACGGTGTTCTTCGCCGTTCATGACCCGACCACGTTAAATCGCCAAGGGAATGACGCGGGAACTCAGTATCGTTCCGCGATCTTCTACGAATCTCCGGAGCAGTTACTAACGGCCCGGGCGGTGATCAAAGCTCTCGACGTCGGCGATTCAGTGGTCACCGAAGTCACTCCCGCAGTCGTGTTCTACGAAGCCGAAGCTTACCATCAGGAGTACTTCGCGCGGAACCCCAACGGAGGCTACTGCCAATTTGTGGTTCGTCCCAAGGTTGAAAAGTTCAACCGTTACTTTGCTGAGCTAGCGCTGTAGGCGCCTCCGGTTCGAAGTTCATTGCCGTCAGAGTCGCTGCGCAGCCAATCACGCACAGGATCAGGGCGGCAATGAAAACAAGGAATTTGGGGGAATCGGAGGATTGCACACTGCAATCTGTTGCAGATCACGTACCAAACCAATAAACCCTTTGTTTCTGAAGAGACTTTAAAAACAGTGTCAAATTTTCAGACAAAGTAGGGAGTCTGGCGGAGAGATAGGGATTCGAACCCTAGGTACCGTTTCCAGTACGACGATTTAGCAAACCGTTGCTTTAGACCGCTCAGCCATCTCTCCGCGAGTAAGGGCCGGTCAATTTCTAGAATACCACAACTACTTTTTCTCGAACACGACGAGGTACTGCGACTTTGGCAAAAACTCTTCCTGCCGGACGGAGCGGAAGCCAAAGCCTTCGATCTGTTTCATCACATCGGGTTCGTCGAGGCGAATGTGATTGAGCGCGAAGTTTGGGTCGGCCCCGGCCATCGCGCCGGGACGCTTGTAATAGTCGACGATCGCGAGTTGCCCACCGGGTTTCAGCGCCTTGCGAATGCCCGCCATCATCTCGGCAGGAAAATCGAAGTGGTGATAGGCATCGAGGATGAAGATCAAGTCGGCGACGCCGGCGTCGAGCTTTACGTCCTTCTCGGTCCCCAGGACGAAAGTCACATTGCCCAGCGCGGCGGCCTTCGTTTTGGCCTTGGCGAGGAAATCCGGGAAGATATCTTCCGCGATGACTCGGCCATTTTTGCCGACCGCTTCCCTGACGAACGGGAGCATGTAACCGACACCGGTTCCGATGTCGACGACGGTCATGCCCGGGCCGATCTTCATCGCGCTGATTAACTGCTTCGGCTTCTGCCGGGTATCGCGATGTGCTCCGTCCAGGGACGCGGCCATTCCGGCCCGGCCCTCGGCGGTTTTGTAGCGATCATTCGAACCGGGCGCCGCTTGGCCCCACACCGAAAGGAGCGAAACGAAGCCAAGCAGGATTTTCATAGCGCAGTCTCCATGGGCAGGGCCAAGACCGGCTCCACCATAAAGTCGAGTCTAGCCATTTCGGCGACCGCTTCCTGCACGCTCTGTTCGGTGGTCGGTTCCACCGTGATGACGAACGGCAGGGCGGCCTTATCTTCGTTGGGTAGTTGCAGGACGGCGTCGAGCCCAATGTTTTTCGCGGCCAGGATGCTGGCGAGCGCCGCGATGATGCCGGGCTGATCCCGGACGAAGAAGCGGAGGTAGTAAGCCCGCTTCTGTTTCAGGACGCTGACGGGCTGATTCGCCTCGAGACGATCGTGGGCAAAGGGGCTGACGCGGGTGGGGCTGCCGCTGCGAATTTCGCGGGCTACGCGCATCAGGTCGCTTACGACGGCCACTCCCGTGGGATGCGGGCCGGCGCCGCGACCATAGTAGAACGTGTCCGCACCGTACTTCCCGCGAACCCAGACGGCGTTGTAAGCGCCTTTGACGCTGGCTAGAATCGTCGATTGCGGGATCAAGGCAGGACGAACCGAAAGGATCAACCCTTCGGGGGTGAGCCGGGCTCCGCAGACGAGGCGGATCGTATGGCCCAAGCGATGGGCATATTGGAAGTCGATGGGGGAGATGCGCCGAATGCCTTCGGTAAAGATGTCGGCCGCGGTGATTTTTTCGCCGAAGGCCAGCGCGGCCAGAATGGCCAATTTGCTGCGGGCATCGAAGCCGTCCACGTCGGCGGAGGGGTCGGCTTCGGCGTAACCGAGGCGTTGGGCTTCGGCCAGGACGTCGGCGAAGGCAGAGCCGTCGCGTTCGATTTCGGTCAGGATGTAGTTGCTGGTTCCATTCAGGATGCCGTAGAAGGCTTCGATGCGGTCGCCGCTGATGCCTTCCCGCAGGACGGTATGCACCGGGATGCCGCCGGCGACGCTGGCTTCCATCGCGATGTTCGCGCCGTGGGCGATGGCGGCTTCGACGAGCGCCGGACCCTGAACGGCCATCAGTTCTTTATTCGCCGTCACGACGCTTTTGCCCGCGGCGAGGCAGGCCTCGATGATCTCCTTCGCCACACCTTGCCCGCCGATGAGTTCGGCGACAATTTCGACTTCCGGATGGTTGACGACTTCGCGCCAATCGGTCGTAACCAACGCATCGGCGAAGGCGGCGGGAATCGCCTTGCCTGCAATGGATCGGGCGCAGAGCGCTTTGACGACCAGACGGAAGCCGAGTTTCTGAGCGATCGAATCGCTGGTTTCGGCCAGAATCGCCATGGTTCCGGAGCCGACGTTGCCGAGTCCGACAATCCCAATATTGACATCACGCATAAGTCGCTATGATAGCAATATGGCGTTTCAAGCCCTGTTTTTGCTGGTATTGGCCGGTGGGTTGTGGGCGCAAGGACTGCCGCGACCCGGTGGTGATTTGTCGCCGAACGAGTCACCGATGCGGGGACCGGATGGCAAAGACCGCACGCAGGATTTGCTGAAGGCGGACCTGGCTTCGAATCTAAAGGACTTGGGAGCGATCAAGCGGCTAACGGATGAGGTCACGATGGAACTCGAAAAGCATGACCGGCACGTGCTTTCGGTCGGGGCTTTGAAAAAACTGGACGAGATCGAAAAGCTCACGAAGCGGATTCGGGGACGGATGAAACGGTTCTAATGACTTCCTTTTTTCTTCTGGCGTTTGGTTTGCTCTATGAGGCTTCGGCCGTGACGAAGCCGCTTGAGATCGACGGAAAGATGGACGAAGCCGCGTGGCGGACAGCCCCTTGGACCCCATTTTTCGTCGATATCGAAGGCGACGCCAAACCGAAGCCGCGCTTTAAGACACGGGCCAAAATGCTTTGGGACGACAAATACCTCTACATCGCCGCCGAGATGGAGGAGCCGAACCTGTGGGCGACCTACGATCGGCATGACATGGTGATTTTTCACGAGCACGATTTTGAGGTTTTTCTCGATCCGGACGGCGACGGGCTCGACTATTTTGAGTTTGAGATCAACGCGCGGAACACGGGTTGGGACCTGCACCTGGACCGGCCGTACAAGGACAAGGGCAAGGCCGACAACGGCTGGGAGATACCGGGATTGAAGACGGCGGTTTCTCTGCGCGGCACGTTGAACCAACCGGGCGACCAGGACAGCGGCTGGACCGTGGAGATGGCGTTTCCCTGGAGCGCCTTCAATCGGGGCAAGCGGCCGGCGGTGGCACCGAAGGCTGGCGAAGCATGGCGGATCAATTTTTCGCGGGTGGAATGGCAGCTTCGCGTGAAGGACGGCAAATACGAAAAGGCGCCGGGAACCAAGGAAGACAACTGGGTTTGGTCGCCCCAGGGGGTGATCAATATGCATGTGCCGGAAAAATGGGGATCGGTCCGGTTCCGATAGGCCTTCCGCATGTTAATCTGACCGCAATGCCCTCCACGCGTCTGAAATCGCAACTCATGACCGCTTCCGAGATTGACCGCACGCTGGTTCGTCTGGCGCACGAGGTTCTCGAGAAGACGACCGACCTGGACAAACTTGCTTTTATCGGCATTCGCCGCCGCGGGGTTCCGCTGGCCAAACGCTTGGCCGCTAAGATCAAAGACCTGGAAGACCGCGAAGTGCCGACCGGTACCCTGGACATTAATCTGTACCGGGACGACCTGACGACCGTTGGGGCTTCGCCGATTCTGAATTCTACCGATATTCCGTTTGACGTCACCGGCAAGGACATCGTTCTGATGGATGATGTGCTCTACACCGGGCGGACGATTCGCGCTGCGTTGGATGCCTTGTTCGACCAAGGCCGGCCGGCCCGGGTGCAGTTACTTGTCTTGATCGACCGCGGCTGGCGCGAGTTGCCGATTGAAGCCCGTTACGTGGGACGGATGGTGCAAACCTCCGCCAACGAGATTATCGAAGTGAAATTCCAAGAGATCGATCAGATGGAAAAAGTGATTCTGGTCGAGAAGATCGACGCATGAGTCTACTGGGCATCGAAGACCTGGGCCGACCGGAGATCGAAGCGATACTGACCCGCGCCAAAGACTTTCAGGCGTCGACAGCGAAGTACGATACGTTGAAGAATCGGCTGCTGGTGAATCTGTTTTTCGAGAATTCGACGCGGACGCGGACGAGTTTCGAGATCGCCGCCAAACGTCTGGGGGCCGATACGATTTCGATTACGGCTTCCGCTTCCAGTACGTCGAAAGGCGAGTCGTTGGTCGATACGTTGAACACGTTGGGCGCGATGCGGCCCCATGCGATCGTGATGCGCCATGCGGCCAGCGGGGCGCCGCATTTCCTGGCGCGTTATCTGCCCACGCCAATCATTAATGCGGGTGATGGCACGCATGAACATCCGACGCAAGCGTTGCTAGACGCGCGTACGATTTTGGATAACCGGCCTTCGCTGGAGGGTCTGCGCGTGGCGATTATCGGCGATATCGCGCATTCCCGGGTGGCGCGGTCGAACGTTCATCTGCTGTCGAAGTTTGGGGCCCACGTGGTGCTCTGCGGGCCGGCCTCCTTGCTGCCGGCGCAGTTGGCGCAGTTAGCTCCGAACGTAACGCTGACCTACAACATTCGCGAGGCGATTCAGGACGCCGATGTGATCATGATGCTGCGGGTGCAGTTGGAGCGGCAGCATGAGACGCCGTTTCCGCCGGGCGATTATTTCAAGTTTTATGGGCTTAGGCTGGAACATTTGCAGCATGCCAAGCCGAACGTGATTGTGATGCACCCGGGGCCGATCAATCGGGGCCGGGAGATTTCGTCGGAAGTGGCCGATTCGAATCGGTCGGTGATTTTGAATCAGGTAGAAAATGGGATCGCGGTGCGGATGGCGGTTCTGGAACGGGTGATGGGGGCGTCGCAGTAATGAGTACGTGGTTGATTAAGAATGGCCGCGTGTTGGACCCGGCGAACGGGCTCGACGCGGTGGCCGATGTTCTGTTGATGGACGGGAAGATTGCGGCGGTGGGCCCGAACTTGACGGCATCGAAC
>JBKJLJ010000528.1:0-11592 GCA_046597015.1 Bryobacteraceae bacterium | reverse complement strand
ATCCGCTTCCGCTTCGACGCCGCCGGAAACTACGCTTCCAAGCGGCGTGTGCCCAAGATAGATAACACGAACCTTATTTCTGGCCGTAGGAAAGTATTCACACAAATCATCGGCGGTTGTTTGGGAAATGCACAGAATCACGTCCGCCTGTTCAATACAGGCCTTCTTTATCGCAACCAAGTCACGATCACCGGTGCTATTGAACATGGCCGGATATCGTTCGTATATCATGTCGTAGATGGTTATCACGAAGGGCGACTTCCGACGGCCCCATGGCAGAGAAAAGTAGGTAGGGTGCCATATCGTCTGTCCGCTCCGCGGTTCTGCGCAACGGCGATTCGCAAACCGCTGGACAGCTGGCGTCAACCATCCATTGAACAGTCTGCCAGGCCGGAGGCTTTTCCTCATGTCTGGCACACGAACCCAAGATAAGCGCTCGCCTCTTGGTGGTTCAGTCGATACATCACCAACAGTAATTACATGCAGAGCCGGCGCACCTTCGAGTGATGCCATTCGAGGCAGAAGTTCTTGATAGACGCGGAGTATCCCTCCATGCTGCTGCACGGAAAAAATATATCCATCGATCAGCACAGTGCCTCTGCCGCTCACACTAATCCCCAACAAGCCGCGCTTCCACTACTCTTACGCCTAGCGCCCTGCATGCCCATTTTCTAGAGTCCCACTCGCCGCCTGCGATTCCAGAACCGCTCTCGCCCTGTCTGCCGCGATTACGACCTTGTAATCCTCGGCGATTAACGAGGGCCTGCGAACTGGTGGATCGAGCAATTCGGAAAATACCCAGTATTTTCGAAGATTCCAGACGGAGGCCTCGAAATCAGCTGAGCGAATCTGCCGATCCGTGAAGAGGTGGATATTCTCGTGGGTGTGTAGCTGGAGACCGGCCGATTCCGCCAGCAGTTGTAGCGCCTTCTTTGTGTAGAACGTCACATGCTGCCCAGTTTCCAAGCAGTAATACCACCAGTCTCCGAGCTTCGGTGGCGTCTCCGGGAGCAGCATTGTGGAAAAGAGAATGTTCCTTGATAGGCGGGTCATCATTTTCATCTCATTCAACGGATCGGCGATGTGCTCCATGACCTCAAACGCGGTTAGCAGTTCGTATTTACGATCGATGGATGCATCGAAACATGCCGCGAATAGATTCGGACAATATTTGTCGTATCGAAACCACTGTAGACCAGCATCTCTGAGCAACCGCGTCAAGATGCCATAGCCTCCGCCGTAGTCGACAAAAACCCCTTCGGCGTCGAACAGTCTCTGAACGATTCTTTCCGTTAAATGAGCATCCTTTATATTGCGGGACAGTAGTCCAATATCCGATGCAGCTATTGGTGATTGGTAAGCCTGCTCCAACCAGTATGGAGTCTCCGTCTGAATGAGGCCGCACAGCGAGCATAGGTAGTACCTGACCGGATACTTATATAAGACCGTGGCTATACCGAATTCGTGAACGGACGAGTGACAAACGTTGCAAGTTATACTGTTCGTCATACGCAACCAACTGAAGTGCAAGTTGCAGCATCGATCTCGAGACGTTCCGTCCGCCACGGCAACAATGGTGTTATCACCCCTAGTCTTCCATCTCGGGCGGTGAGCGAACCGCTCTCGCTGACAGCAAACGTTACTGCTTGTTCAATTGAATCATACACCTCTCGGAAGGGAAGATGCGCGGCGACGAATACAGTATAGGTACCAGGAGTGAGTAATCCTCTGGGAATGATAAAAGTGGCGCTATAGGTGCCGTCCGCCCTGCCCGTGGCCGAATACGGTGTCTCATCAGAATCTGAGGTGTAAAATACAGTCGTCCCCTCTGCATTGTTGATTCGCACACCGACCTGACATCCATTTAGCGGGCTATGCACCGTATAGCGGATATTGACGTGCACCGGTTCGTCCCCAGCAAACACCCCCACTGTATCGCCGTCTTCTCTGGAAACACTGATGTGCCGGAATGAAAACCGACTGCCCGCCTTTGGAAACGTCTTATTTTCCCACAATGCGTTGACGGTTAGATGGGTGGCCTGGTATCCAGCCAGAATCTTCGCAACCGGGCCAATCTCCCGGACAGCGCCCCCTTCCAGCCAGATTGCGCTATGGCAAAGCCTTGCAAGAGCACCCATATTGTGGCTGACGAACAGAACGGTGCGCCCTTCGCGAGACGAAGCGTTCATCTTTCGCATACACTTTTGCTGAAAGGCCGCATCACCAACAGCCAGCACCTCATCGACGACGAGAATCTCCGTCTGTAAGTGAGCGGCGACGGCAAAAGCCAACCGCAAATACATGCCACTGGAATAATGCTTAACAGGAGTATCAATGAAACGTTCAACCTCAGAAAAGGCCACTATTTCGTCGAACTGACGAGCGATCTCGGCTCTGGTCATGCCAAGAATTGCGCCATTAAGAAAGATGTTGTCCCGACCCGTCAACTCCGGATGAAAACCTGTCCCCACCTCGAGCAGCGATCCAACTCGCCCGTTGATCTCCAGTCGCCCTGTAGTTGGGTCGGTAATCCGCGACAGGATCTTCAATAGCGTGCTTTTGCCTGCTCCATTCCTCCCGACGATTCCGGTCACTTCCCCGCGTTGGATCTCGAACGAAACGTCACGAAGCGCCCAAAAGTCTGTCTTGTCCGGTTCACTGGCACGCTCGTTGCCGTCAACAAGTGCCGCACGCATTGTTCGAAATGGCATCCGGATAACTTCAGCCAACTGTCCCCGGAATGTGTCGTGACGGCGCCCGATGGCGCCAAGTTGATATTGTTTCCCAACTCCCGTTACTTGAATAACGCGATCATTCATTCAGATAGCCCCGTTGTCCATAGACGCTTCATCGCATGTTCTAGATCTTCAAAGTAGATCCGCAAACACTCGCTCGGTTCTTCGAAAGTAGAAGGCACCGCTGACCATGACGATCACCGCCATCGCCGCCGATCCGGCCAAGGCCAATCCTGGTGCCTCGCCAGCGCCAAGGAGAGCCCATCGGAATCCATTCACTACCCCGGCCATGGGGTTCAGTCCGGCAATTGTTTTCCAAGGTTCCGGCACGATAGAGAGTGAATATACGATAGGCGTCGCGTACATCCAAAACTGTGTAACAAAAGGAATGATGTGCCTGACATCTCGATAACGTACGTTGACAGCGCTAGCCCACAACCCAACTCCAAGTGCCGCCATAAACGCAAGCGCCATGAACGCCGGGAGCCATAAGACATTCGCGGGAACTGGTATCCCATAGTAGAACATCAGTACAATCAGCAGTACGGAACTAATCATAGTATCGACAAGCCCAGCCAACACTGAGGCAATCGGCACAACCAGCCTCGGGAAATATACTTTCTGGATCAAGTTCTGATTAGCCGTCAAGCAATTTGCCGATTGGGTCAAAGCGTAGGAAAAGTAGGTCCAGGGAAGAAGTCCTGCCATCAAAAAGACTGGATAGGGTACGCCTTCACTTGGTATTTTTCCAACTTTCGAAAAAAGAAGAGTAAATACTACTAGCTGAAATAGCGGTTGCACAATCGCCCACGTGGCGCCAAGAACCGTCTGCTGATAACGTACTTTAATATCTCGCCAAGCGAGAAATAACAGCAACTCCCTGTAATTCCATAACTCAGCTAGTTGTAGCGATATCCAACCGCTGGCTGGCTCAATGATCGTCACCGGATGTACTTCTACCCTCTCGCTCACTTCGCCTCCGCCGGAGCAACTGTTGCAAGTTCCGATAACGGACCCACGGGCCGGTGGATCCCAAGCAGCTTCTCCGCAAGCCCGATATCGGCCACAAACTGCATCGTTTCAAAAGTCCGAACTGGTAAGGTCTCCACTTCCACCCTCGTCCCGGTCAACTCCAATACCCGCCGGGCAAGTTCCTGTAACGTCGTCCCAATACCGCTGCCGATATTGACGGCCCCAGGCAAGACAGGCCCAAACGCTGCCTGCTGGAGGGCAACGACGACGGTTCCGACCGCCACAAAGTCAATCATCTGGGTACCACCGTTAATCCGCAACGGCAGTCCCGCCAGCGCATTGTCGATAAAAATCGGAATCACGCGATCCCGGTCACTTGGCCCATAGACATTTGCCAACCGCAAGACGTTCACTTCCAGACCCGCCTCCGAGAAGGCCCTGCAGTAAGCCTCGCCAGCAACCTTACTCGCTCCATACGCATTCCTCGGCCGGAGAGGGGCGCTCTCCGGTACCGGTAGGGTTTCCGCGTCTCCATAAACTTCGCGCGAGGAGGCGAAAACGACGCGGCCAACTCCGGCGGCCTTCGCCGCGCGCAACACTTCATATGTCCCGCCAACGTTTGTCGTAAAAGAATAATCTGGGTCCACCATAGCGCCAGTGACATTCGACTGGGCGGCGAGGTGAATGACAAGATCGACACCTTCCATTGCCTCCTCGACTGTACGCCGCTCACGGATATCTCCCTCGATGAAGTGGCAACGGCCGGCGAAATCCGGCTTCGTTGCCCGCCTCAGATTATCAAGTACACGGATATCCTTCCGATCCACCGTAAGCGCATCGATAAGATGCCTCCCGATAAAACCGGCACCGCCAGTTATTAGGATCCTCATCGTCTATACCCGCCTATTCGCCCTGCTTCGGTGGATAGGAGCCATAGTATTGATAAAGATGGTTATCATTACCCTCCTGGGGTTGCCAGTCATTGAGGATGGTCCCGAGAATCGGGATCCGGTCTTCGTTGAGCCGCTGCCCAGCGGCCAGCGCGTGCTCCCGGTCCGTCATCCCCGCTCGCATCACTAGCACTACCCCATCCGATACTCTCCCCAGAAGCCGTGCCTCCGGGAACTGCAGCATGGGTGGCGTATCGATCACGATGGTGTCGAACTCACGCTGCAACCAATTGAGCAGGGCCCCTAGAAAAGGCGAATTAAACAACTTGTTCGTCGATACATCACCTAGTTGGCCGCTGGGGAGCACGTACAAACCAGGTATCCCAACCGGCCAAGTGTAATCGGCGACAGTCAGCGTGTCCACAAGGTGCGCTTTCTGGATCAAATCGTATAGCCCAATCTGGTTCTCGATCCCGTACAGTTCGTGAAGCCGTGGTCGGCGAAGGTCGCCATCCACAATCAACACACGTTTCCCGGACTCGTTCAGAGCGATAGCGATGTTGCTAACAAAAGTTGTTTTCCCTTCTCCAGGACCCGGGCTGGTCACAACGATGACCTGTGGGCTCACCCCATCGCTGCGGGTTAATGTGAGAGAGGCGAGTGCCGTACGGAAGGATTCCGCGACCAACGATGGCTTCTCCTTCCACGTGGCATGCTCCACAGGACCTCTTGGTTCAGTCTTTTCCGCCGCTTCCTTCCACGGTGCCCATCTTTTGGACAAGTCTCGCGAACTGGGCGCAAAGGTCGCCGCCGGAATAACGCCGAGTTCTGGAACGTTCATGATCGTTCGCAGGTGGGAGGGGTTCTGAATCTTGCGGTCATCTTTTCGCTTGATACGAAGTTCCAGCAGAATGGCCAACCCGAGCCCGATTGCCAGCCCGCCGCCGAATCCTTGAGCAAACCTGATTTTCGCGTCTGGCTTATAGGCACTCCCGGGCGCCTTGGCGGGATCGATCATCCGAACGTTGTTTGACGGCACCGCCGCGGCGAACCCGGCTTGGTTCACTTGATTGGAGAGATTTGTCATCGTCGTGCGGAGCAATTCAACCTCGCGCTTCAATGTCAGATAGTCGACCAGCTTGTCTCCCTGTCTGGATACAATTCCAGCCTGGCTTGAATATGCCGCACTCAGTCCTTTTTCCTTCCGGACCGCCGCCTCGTACTCGTTTTTTATTCGCTGGATGATGTTTTTTCTCTCCCGCTCCTGATTCGCCTTGATACCGACAATTTGGGCGTCCAAACGCTGGACCTTGTAATGAGCTGGGGTCAGCGTCGTCAGCAATGCCGCCCGTTCCCTCTCCAAATTACTCAATTGCGTTTGGTATTCGCGGAGTGATTGGTCTTTCAGAATATCGGGGATCGACTCCAGCGGGCTGGTCTGTGTCATCCGGTACAGACTTTCCTTGGCTATTCGCTCAGATTGATTGCCGGCTAACTCAGTCTGTAATTGCTTGAGGCGAGTATCATCCAGCGTATTCTGGTCTGAGACGAAAATATTGCCGGAGCTCTTAACGTAGTCCTGTAGCTTCTTTTCCGCCTGGTCGAGCTTGAACTTCGTCTCTTCCAATTGGCCGCTCAGCCACTGGTTAGTCCGCTGGGCGGTGCCGGATCGAACCTGCATATTTTGAGACATGTATTCGCTGGCAAGGGTGTTCACAAATGTGGCCGCGATTTCCGGATTTGTGGACTCAGTGCTGAGCGCTAAGATTCGAGTTCCTGGAATTACTCGGGCCGTGAATCCGCTCGCGGCGGCATAGATGCCTTGCCGCATTCCCGCAAGCGGGTCCTGGGGAGCGAGGTCGAGACGTCCGCGTATCTTGTCGTAAACGGTAAGACGCGGGGATCCTATCGGCGTCATCTCCCGCTCCAGACGGCCGATAACCTGTTCCCGTAACGACGCACTCTCCAGTATTCGCACTTGTGTCGCAATATTCACCGCGGTCGCCGAATAATTACCGGTGCCCGCTTGGGGGTCGACTCCCCCCATGCCCATGAAGTTTTCATTGATGCCTTGCAACTCCAGGGTAGCGCTCGCCTGATACATTGGAGTTTCGGTAAGGAGGAATCCGAAACCACACAGCGTTCCAACCACTGTCAGGGAGCAAACGAGCCAGATCCGTAGGCGCGCGATTTGTAGGTATTGCCAAACCGGATTAGGCGCTTCTGCTTCCTGAGGCGCACTCGGCGCAACCTCGTAGCGAACCGCCAGTTCATTAAAGGGCGCGCCACGCTTAGGGACGGGAAGGTTACTGCTCGGTTGATTGGATCCTGGATTCATGATACTAACGGCGAATGGAGAGTAAGATAATCGTTGGTATCAGCGGGATCGCGTATAAGGCAACCTTTGTCCACAAACCGCTTTTTCGATCCCTTGGGACGTAAAGAACATCGTTAGCCAATAATGGAAAGTCTGAGTCCTTACCGTTCAAGATGCGTGTCATATCGACCTGAATCTCCGCACGCCTGGAGGTATCCAACACTGGCCGTAGGATGCGGATCTTCCGCAGGTCTGCGCCGTTGTTCGCGCCGCCAGACATTGTCAGAACCTGAAGAATCGACATCGATTCTCTTTCGCCAAGCTCAATACCCCCCTTCCGGCCAACCTCGCCCGTCACGTAAATTAGTTCGGCTCGCTCAACCGTAATCACGTCGAATGGCTCAAGAACGATGTCCTCGGCCGGATTTACGTTCTCCCTAAGGCTACCCATGCTGATTTCTACAGAAGTGTACTTTCCTTCAGGATCTTCATAGACATTTGGCAACTTTAGTTTGCCGCTTTCGCTTCGCCTGGTCACCTTTAACCTGCGGCTTGCCTGAGGACTCAGCCCCCCGATGGCTGTCAACGTCTCGACGAGCGTTCGGCGCCCCTGCAGTGGATAAATACCAGGCTTCTGGAAAGAACCGACGAAAAAGACAGGAGCGCTTCGGTATTGAACCACGCTGATGAGTACACGGGGCTCGCGAACAAATTTTTTCAGCCCATCCACCAGAAGTTTTTCAAAATCACGAACAGTCAGTCCGCTCGCTTGCAATCTCCCCACCAAAGGAAGATTGACGAATCCATCCTCCTCAATTCTGAATGGCTTGTCGCTGATCTCTTCGACTTCTGTGGCGCGAATCATAATCTGATCGTTTGGTCCGAGTACGTAGGAGGGCCTCAGTTGGTTTGTCCCAGCAGATTCTTGCGCAGCCACTCCGATCTGCGGTACCGGCGAAGCCTGCTGTGCGTGGATCTGAAAACAAGAACAAAGCGCAGTCAAAAACACAACGACTCTAAGTGGGCTTAGCATCACCGCAGTTCCTTTGTAGAGAGCACGCTAGGTGCCGAAGCCATACTATTCTTACGGGTCTCCATCATCATGCCATTCAGTTGAGCTGTTACTTTTTCCACTTTTCCGTTTAACTCTCTAATTATTTGATCAATTTCCCCAAGCCTCTGAAGTACAAGGTCGTCCCGGCCGGAACTCGCTTCATTAAGCATACGCGTTAGCGCCACCCGTAATAGCTCGGAAAGGCTCCGCGCACCCATGCTTTCACACAAGCCGGATACTTTTGCAAGCTCGTCCTCCGATACTCGGCAATAGACCAAACGATTTCTGGGACGAATTACAGGCACGGCTTATACAGAAAACACAATCGAAGATTGACCATTTCCGCTTCGCTTGATCGGCCGAACCCAGCTCCTATCAATTTCGGCGGAAACGGAACGCTGCAAAAGTGGCACAGAAACTACTAACCGGGACATCCCTTTTATATCTATTAAAATGCCTTCCAAACCGCTTAATGGGCCGTGTTGTATTAGAACCCATTCGCCGACAGAGAGAAAAGGCCACTGGCCGATTGCCAAGCCGGAGTCCTGCATTTTCCTAACGGCAACAATCTCGGACTCCGGTATCGGAACAAATGTGTTTCCAACTTTCAGAATACCCACAACACCGGGAACCTGAACAACCGGCGCTGTGCGTGCTACCAAGTCTAATCGGCAGAATACGTAACCGGGGAATAAGGGGAGTTGGATGGCCTTAATCCGGTCTGACCAGCGGCGCTGGGATTCATAGGTTGGGAGGTATCCTTCATAGCCAAGTGCGTGTAGATTTTCAGCAACAGCGTTTTCGAACCGCGACCGGACCCGAATGGCGAACCAAGGAAGCTTGTGAGTTTCAACCGGTAATCCATTGAGCTCCGTAGTCGTATTTTCAACGAGATCCATGCTTTTGTGAACTGTCATCGACGTGCTGCCGCCCTTTCAGTCCCAGGTCGGGCTGCCAAGACTTATTCTCTCCTCTCTAGTTTTCCTGCTGCGCTGACAATTGTCAATGGATAGAACGCCTCAGTTCACGCAATCTGTCCTAGTACGAACTACCCATTACTGCTCAACAGCCCGTAGTTAAAGTAGCCATTTTCAGGGTTCCGGCTCAAGCTGCCGGCGAGTCCGGACAACTCGGGGTCCCCTCAGAAAACGGAACATAATGTACGCTAAGCGATTGTCAAAAAACAACTGATTCAAGTCGGAAGAGGTTTTGGCTTGATGGTGTAGTTCTATTCACCATGGAAGGAATCGCGTTCGATGTTGAGCGCGGCGATCTGCCCGACGGAGACTTTGGTGCCGGTGGGACAGAGATTGGAATCAATTTCGGCGCGGACTTTTAGGCCGCCACGAGTACTCGCAGCGGCGTCGATTCGGCCCAGTTCTCGAAGAGCCAGCGCCAAGCCGTTCTGGCGTCTCGAAGCCTGAGGTGGAAACCGGTGGCCGGTTTGCTTCAGCTGGTGGGTGCCGTCCCCAGCGTCGGCAGAGGGCGTAGACTTGAAGAGCAGTGTTGAAAGTGCTATTTGACGCAGAGCCTCTTTCTCTCTAATGCTGAGCCACCTTTGAGACGATAGCAGTATTGACGTGCAGTAAAGTGCGAGACTAAAAGAATGTTTGATTTTTACCTGAACGTAGAACCGGGAGGGATGGCTTTTTGCGTACTCTCCTCTTGATGACTGGGATAGCGATAAGTTTCTTGACCGTTACCGTGTCCGCTCAAACAGAACCTGGACAAAGCAAGACCGGCATACAGCCGCCGCTCCAGGCGACGATGACGGAAAAGCTGCGCGTGATCGTGCTACAAGGGCAGGGAGCGACCCACGAAATCGCGCGTGGTCTTACGGCGCTGACAGTGGTCGAGGTTCGAGATGAGAACGACAGACCTGTTGAAGGCGCCGTCGTAACCTTCCGGTTGCCGGAGTCGCCGCAAGTGGGTTCGTTTGCCGGTGGCATAATGTCACAGACGAGCCGTACTAACTCGCAAGGCCAAGCCGGCATGGCTGGGTTTGTCCCGAGCCAGAACTCAGGAAGCGTAGTCATTAAGGTAACGGCGGTTTTCGGGAAATTGATGGGCCGGGCGACAATCACACAGAATACAACGCAGTCCTTTCTGCCAGAAACGGCGAAATCAAAATCGTTCTGGCAGAAGTGGAGGTGGCCGATTATCATTGGCGCTGGCGGAGCTATTGTAGGAGGTGTTTGGGCGGGTAGACGCGGTGGATCTACAGCCGCCACAATACCGGATCCGTCGATCGGGGTGACTCCAGGACCGATTGTGATTGGAGGGCCGCGGTGAAGAGAAAATGTATCCCAGCGTTGTTGGCAATCGTAGCCGTTAACTTCACACTGATGGGGCAGTCCAGCATAATGCTTGGACCGCTATCCGGGTACATAGAGGACGTTCCAACGCAGAGTGTCCGGTCTATCATTGGGGTTCCTGGAGGGGCTTACCTCGGACCTCCCGTTTTACAAAATATTGAACGGGCATGGTTGTCTCCCGCTGGTGATCGAGCTGTTGTGCTCCGCGCGAGCCGCTACCACTTGGTATCCGGTTTGAATACTTCCGATCCAAAGGCACTGGCCCTCCAGCACGAGACGGTTGAGAGTGAGGCGATGCAAGTGGCGTGGTCGTCTGATGGATTGACGGTCGCGGTGGCTAGCGGTGGTCAACTTCATGTAGCGCTCTGGATGGAAAAAGAGAGTCAATGGCTGTCAGAGACACCGCTATCTCTTCCGGCTGAGACAATCACCGCACTTGCCGTAGAGTCTAAGGATGGAGCTGTGGCCTTTGCTACCGCCGCCGATGCGGAAGGAAGTGTTTATGCCCGGTGGAACCGGAATGAAACGCCCCAATTGCTCACGCGAACCGGAAGAGTTGGGGCTTTGGTCTATGCGCGGAACGGCGAGACGCTTTATATTTCCGACCGTACCGCAGGAGTCATTACGGGTATGACGCGATCGGGACAGGGGGTGCCTGTGGGAATAGCCGCCGAACCGGAGCGTTACCGGGACGTGGTTGCATTGGCTGTGGGGGCGGATGATCGGACCTTATATAGCGTTCACCAAGAGAGGCGCCAGATTATTACCCATAATTTGATGGAAGGTTCCAAGCGGGCAGCCGATCTGGAAGGTAAACCAAACGGAATGTTAAGTTTACCTCAGGCGGGTTTGTACGTTGTCGCAGTACGGGAAAACTCTTCTGGGACGATACTCGTTTTCGATTCGCGCATTGACGCCTTCTACTTCATACCTGCCGGAGGTGTGCAGTGAGGATTGCGTCTCGCACAGGCGTCTGCATTGCGTTTCTTGCCAGCTTGATTCCCGCCGCCGCGCAACAGGTTCCCTTCCTGATTCGTTTCCAGAGCGCAGATCAAGTGCTTACCATTCCCAACCAAGCTTCGTTGGCACTGCCGACGGCCGGGGTTGGACAGACGCGCACGGCGAACGTTTTATTGACGTATCGAGGAACTACAGCCGCTAGGTTCAGCGCACCGCCCAGTCTTCTGGGGTCGGCCGACTTTTTCGTTTCCGGCCTAGAGAATTTGCCGGCGAAGATCGGTCCTGGGGAAAGCGTTACGATGACGATCGGTTATCGCGCGCGAACGGCGCAATCGGCCAGTGTTCTCCT
>JBKJLJ010000512.1:0-19093 GCA_046597015.1 Bryobacteraceae bacterium | reverse complement strand
GCTTCCCCGTGTACAGGTTCCCTCCCCCATCCTTGGGACACACGATCGTCCCGTTCTCGACGACATATCCGGGCCCCCCCCCCCCCACAAGCTGCCAGCCCGCCAAAGTTTTTCCGTCAAACAGGGAAACGAACCCATCTTCGGCCGCCATCGCCGACACTGCAAAAACTATCGAAGAAATCAAAATCCGCATAAACTCTCCTCTCTACCTTGAAACTGCCCCCGCCGGACTCGGCGATCCCGCCCCAGCCTGCGTCGCAGCATGCGCCTTCCGAATATCCTCCGGAAAACCCAACATTAAGCTTTCTATTCTATCCCGAATCTTCGCCACCACCTCCGGGTTCTCCGCCGCCACATCGAAGCTCTCATCCCGATCGGTCACCACGTCATACAGCTCCGAATTCGCCAACCGAATATTTTTCCGCCCCGCCGCCGGTGCCGGGCTATAGGTCACGTTGTTGTACCGCGCCAAGTGCAACTTCCACTTCCCCCATCGCGCGCACTGCACGTACACCCCATCAAAATAAAGCACCACTTCCCGATCCATCTCTTTCGCCTTCCCCGCCAGCAGCGTCGAGATATCCCGCCCATCCACCGGCCGAGTCGGCAGCGACGCCCCGGTTATCTGGCAAATTGTTGGCAGCAGATCCATCGTCGACACAAGACCGTCGCAGACCACCCCCGCCTTCACCCGTCCCGGCAATCGAGCCAGCAGCGGCACCCTCACCCCGCCCTCCCAAGTCATCCCCTTCCGTCCCCGCAACTGCCCAGGGCTCCCCTGGAACCAAGGCCCGTTGTCCGAGCTAAACAACACCAACGTGTTCTCCTCCAACCGATGTTTCTTCAAGGTGGCCAAGATCTGTCCCACCGACCAATCCAGCTCGGTGAGCACGTCACCATAGATCCCCTGCTTCGACTTGCCCCGAAACCCCTTGCCCGCCGCTAGCGGAATATGCGGATACGTATGCGGCATATAGAGAAAAAACGGCCCGTCTTTGGCTTCTTCCAGGAACCGAACCGCTCGCTCCGTATACTTCTGCTGCAAAGTCTCCAGGTCGGCGGTCTCGACAACCACCTTCTCGTCATCCATCAGCCATCGAGGGCTCATATCGTTTGAGTAGGGGATCCCGAAATAATGGTCAAAGCCTTTATAGGTAGGCAAATGGGGAGCCAAATGTCCCAGGTGCCACTTCCCCACGCACATGGTCTTATAGTTCTTGGCCTTCAAAAGGTTTGCGATGGTCTGCTCCCCCTCCGCCAGTCCGGTCTTGTCGACGGGAAACAGCACTCGGGGAACGGCGACCCGCGTCGGATAGCGTCCTGTCAGCAGAGCTGCCCGCGAAGGGCTACAGACGGGATTGGCGGAAAGGCAGTGGGTGAAGCGAGCCCCTTCTTTAGCCAACCGATCGATGTTCGGCGTAGCGATGGGCGAGCCGTAGCAGGATAAATCGCCCCAGCCCAAATCATCACAGAAAATCAAAATCACGTTCACGGGCTTAGCCGGTGCCGCTGCAGCCACCGATGCGAGAGAGGAAATAAAAATTCGACGAGTCAACATAAGCCCCCGGATGATAACAGAATACCCGGTTGCGTTCCTTCTGGGCGTTGCAAGGTTGACGGGGCATGCGCAACCAAAGATCCGGAAACAGTGCGCCGGTAGTAGATATCTACACAAAGGCGAGGAGTTTTGCCCATCTCCTTACGTTTCACCTAATCTTTACTAATGTATAGCTTTCCCGTCGCCTTCATCTTCCTGGTTCTTCTCTGGTTTCTCACTGGACTGGGTGTTAGCTTCCTACTTACCCGACGCACGCCCCTATTTCGCTATTTTGTGGGGCTGAGTCTGTTTTTCTCCCAACTGTTAATCGTGCTCGCCTTGTCCTTTCTGGGTACCTATCAGCTCAGCCGGTTGACGGTGGCGATGTTGACCCTGGTTCACGGCGCGGGCCTCTTAGTCACTGCGCTAGTGTTGAAGCGGTTGGGGATAGCGCGATTTTGGCGGTTCGCCCGCTACCGGATGACGCTGCCGCTGGTATGCGTTCTGGTGCTGAGCATCGGCGTCGGGATCGCCCCGTGTGTGGAACGGGGGCAGGCGTGTTTCGTCGTTAGCAATAATCACGAGTTTCTGAATTACTCGTCCAGTGCGCAGTGGCTGAACGGCCAAGCGGAGGGGCCCCGCTTCGAAGCGATTTGGAAGGGTACAACCTTTGGACGATTTGGCGCGGAAGTGATCCTTGCGGGTGCGGCACGGATTCTGGGCGTCCCAGCCATTTATGCCATCGTGCCCCTCCAGGCAATCGTGAAGCTCGAGTATGTCTTGGCGTCCGTGATTGTTTTCCATCTTCTGCTTCCCGGCGCGGGCTGGCGGCGGCGGTGGGGCGCGGCGGCTGTTGCGCTCTTCATGGCGCTCTCGCCGCTCGAGTTACAGAACTATTTGCTCGCCTTTCTGGCGCATCACGTCGCGGCCACCGGTCTGGCCATACTTTGTGCCACGATGCTGTTGCGGCCGAGCCTAAACCTCGCCCTGTTGCAGGGCTGTCTGATGTTGTACCTGGACGTTGTTTATATCGAGATTGTGCCCGTGCTAGCGGTGTTGCTGGCTCTCTATTTTGCCTCGCACGCAGTGAGGGAGCGTGTGGCGCGGCCTATGGTTTACTGGGCCGCCATCGTGCTGGCTACTTACGTTTCGGTCTCCCTGCGCGATTCTACGTTGCCGGCGCGGTTCCTGATCGGACTGGGCAATGGAGCGGGGTCGGGGGGGTTCAATATCTTTGGAGAGCCGCAGCACGGACCGGTATCGTACTTGGCCAATTTTCTCTCGCTGCGCGCTTTCCATATCAATGCAATTTTCACCTTGAATCCCTGGATTCAAGGATTAGTGGTGCTGGCCGGCCTGGCATCCGTCGCGATTGGGCTGTATTGGACGGGTGTGCGCCAGCGGCATTTTTGGGTGCTGACTGTGGCCGCGATCGTGATCGTGGCGCACATTGACCGGGGAGCCCTGTTGGCTGGCAAGCTGAAGCTGCTGATCCCAATCTACCAAGGGCCGAAGGCTTTCCTGTATTTTCATTTTCTGTTCGTCGGCATGGCGGTAGCCGGGGCATTGATGATGCGATTCCGGGCGCTGCCGCCCTCGGCCATGCTCGCGCCGATGGCGCTTTGGTACCTGCCAGTTATTGTAACGGGGCTGCTCTTCCTAGTTCGGGAGCAGGCTTGGCCCGCGATCTGGAACGTGAACGAGGACCTGGCCCTGGCCGCAAAGATACCCGGGAATGGGCGCGTGATTTTGGGGTCGAACCGGTCGGCCGATGAGAATCTCTGGGCGCAGCTACTGGCTTATTCCGGCTCGAAGGCAACCATTCAAATGGCGGCGGAATCCAAGGGCGGAACGCCAGCGGGGTACTTGGTGGCCAACCAGATTTACGCGATCGAAAGTCGAGGTCAATTCTCAGCCCGTAGCCTGCGATCGCCCTGCCCCGCGCCGTTGGGCCAGTCGCGTGGATTCACGCTTTGCCCCAGCCTGCCACAAACGTTGGCGAGCGATCTGCGTCTGCGGGGAACGCTGGCGAGTTGGGATTCACCGGTGCAACCCATCGCCACTTGCGGGGACCAAGGCTATGCGGTCTACGTGGGCTTGAAAAAGGTGTCGCCTGAGAAGGCCGCATTCACTATCAACTTCGGGGCGCAGCCGGCCGAAGTGAGCGAGGCGTTTGACCTGAAGGAGGGTCAGCCCTTCGAGTTCAGCTTGCATCTGAAGCGGACAGGGGACGATGTGAGAATCGAAAATGCAGCCGGTACGGCGGTCGAAAAGACGATTCCGGGAGCTTTTTTCTTCAAGAACTGCGCGCTCGTGGTGGGACAGAATCTCACCGAACTCGGCGTCGTGTCGAAACAATTTAACGGACAACTGGAAGGCGAAATTCAGCCGTAGGGAATGACCCTGCCCACTCCCGGTGATATCTCGTCACCCGGATCCAGCTAGCGGCTAACCGGCCCCAGGTATTTATCAAGCCAGTCGAGAGACTCACGGACAACGGCCTTCCGGGGAAGGTTCCCGTGTCCGCCCTCGTAGATCACATGTTTTTTGTCTTTGCCTGGTGTGCCCAGAAACTGGAACAGCGGGAGTTGCGATGACTCGACCGGAAAGGCTGCATCGTAACGTCCGTTGAGCATGAGCGCCGGAATCCGGACATGCCTTACGAAATTGATTGGGTCAGCCTCGGGTAGATAGCGCACCGTGAGATTAAGGCCGCCGGAGAACAGGATCTCGGCCTTGATCCGCTTCTCGAGCGTCGGCAGGATCGCCCCCTCTACCCCTCCGAGACTGTCGCCGAAGTAGCCAATCTTTGAGGAATCGATCTCCTTTCGAGTCTCCAGGTAATCGAGCACTCGCCCTAGGTCCTTCACCCAGGCGATTTGGTGATCGCGCTGGAATGCTGGCGGGTTCCGGCCAGGTATCATGCCATCCCGCCGCTCGTACATTCCCTTGTAAATCGGAAAAACCAGCGCCCGGCCGCTAGTTACGATAAATCCGCGTGTTTGTTCCAAGCCGGGCACATCAAATTTAGCGTCCATAAAGGAACCGGCACCCGGGAAATAAACCACCGTCTGGAAGGGGGGACGGACATTCTTGGGCAGGTAAAGATGGGCGGCGAAACGTTCGTTACCGTACGCCGCGTCGATAATGATCTTCTCGCGCGACCAGCCCTCGCTGTTAGCCACCTGCTGTACCTCAGGGTTCGTCGGCCCCTTATCATAAGCGTAGAGCTCCGAATACGCCTTGAACACATCATCCGATACCGGGGTAGCCTTCCAATAATCACGCTGCGTTGTCTCCACTTTGGCGGCCGCAATAGCCCCGGGAGGATCATCAACCTTGGCGCAGCGAAAACCGAAGTTCGCCTGACGGTCCCATGGCGACTTGCCGTCGGTGTGATAAAACATATAGCTGGGTTCGCCGAACCCTCCGCCTAAGATCAGCCGTCTCCCGTCTGATACCTCGTTCCAGCACCACTCCTTTACGTTGCCGGCCATGTCGGTCGTACCAAATCCGCTTTCTGACGTGGCGCTCCCCACCGGCTGGGGACCTTCGCCGGCAAAATTACTTCCCGTCGTGATCATGGCCGCGAACCCCGCCGATTGCGACGCCCGCGTCCAGTGGTATGCCGTGGGAAGTTGCTTGCCCACGAACTCCGCATATGCTGCCGCCTCGTACCAGCTCACTCCGGAAACCGGATAATCCTCCTGCCCCTTCGGAAAATCACCCCCCACCCACGTCGAGGGGCCGAGTTTCCCGCTGGCATCGCGGAACCCGGCAACGGCCTCTTCCCACCCAACCGGGCGCCCAGCCCGCTCAAACGCCTGTTTCCAGAATCCCCGTTCCCGGTATCCCCCGGCATCCAGGAACCGCTTGTACTCCCGATTCGTAACCTCATGACGATCCATCAGAAAGTCGGCCACCGGCGCAACACGGGCAGTCCCCAACGGATAGGCAAGACCCGTCGTTCCACCGGGCACGGCCACCATCTCGGGCGGAACTTGCCCCACCGGGGCAAGCTTGTAGGACAACTTGAAGCTGGAGCGAAACCCCGGTGGAAGCGGACCAACCGGCTCACCGATGAACGTGACCGCGGTGAATCCGGGCTTCAAGATCCGCCAGACATAAGCCTCCCGCGGCATCCGCACCTTTTCCAGCGGCGTTTTCCCCACTACCTTCCAGGCATTCGGATCACTCGAATACAGGCGCGCCTCCACCTCGGCACCGGCCGGCTCGCTGGCGATCGAGACTTCGCCCGTCGCGCGAAGCCACAGGGTCGCGAGAGTCGGATCCGTCGGCAACACGGCCCGCGCCTCTTGCGTCAGCGCCGCTGCCTTGGCGTACTCCCCCGCCTCCAGCAACCCGTAGATCTCCGGCATCGCCGTCTCGCGCGCCCAACGCTCGCGGGACCGCGCTAACCCAAACCAGCCGGCCACGACGACGATCAGCAGGCCTACAGCGCAGATCCCCATCCACGCCTTCTTCGACATCCGCGCCGGCGCTCGCTGGATCTCCAGTTCCCTCAGTTCCTCGATAACCTCCGCCGCGCTCGAATAACGATCACTCGGCTCCTTCTCGAGGAGTTTGCGGACCATGGACTGTATTTTTCCCGCCACCGGTCGATCACCGAAGTCGCGCGGTGGCGCGTGCAGGATCGCCTCGGCGACCTCCATTCGAGTCCCTCTATCGAACGGCCGTTGCCCGGTCAGCATCTCGTAAAGGAGCACCCCGAAGGCGAACAGATCCGTCCGATGATCCACCGGGAGCCCGCGAAGTTGCTCCGGCGACATGTAACCGATCGTGCCGGCCATCGCGCCGTCGATTCCGAGTGGGTCAATCTCCGACTCCGCCCGACGGAACCGCTTCGCAATTCCGAAATCGAGCAGCTTGGCCTGGCCTTCTCCGGTCACCATAATGTTCGCTGGCTTTAGGTCGCAGTGGATGATGCCATTCGCATGAGCGTATTGCAGGGCCTCGGCAATCTGCCGGGCAATCAGGAGGGACTCCGTTTCAGCCAGCGGCCCGCTCTCCATGCGCTTGGCGAGCGTGGAACCGTCCACCAATTCCATCGCAATCGCCCGCAGGTCGCCCGATTCTTCCAGACCATAAATCGCGGCAATGTGCGGGTGATTCAGCGACGCCAGCAGGCGGGCCTCATACTCGAAACGGGACATCCACTGAGCGTCATAAGTGAACGCCGCTGGCAATACCTTAAGGGCAACCTCTCGACCCAGTCGGTGATCCGTCGCGCGGAATACGTCTCCCATCCCCCCGGAGCCCAGTTTGCCCGTAATGCGGTATTGCGCGATCCATGCCCCCACCGAAAGCGGTTCCAGAGACTGGCTCTCTTCTACGGCCGGGCCAGTTCCCCAGACGGGAGCTTCGAGTAACTCCTCTGCCCGTCCCTCGTGGGCCAGCAGAGATACTACTTCGCGACGCAATTCGGGATCGTCATTGCAGGCTGCCGCCAGAAATTCTGGCCGCTGATCCGACGGTAGCTGCAGGGCATCGTGAAACAGATCCTGAATTTGCGCCCAGCGCTGCGGATTCATAGGGAAGGGCCTGTGCTACGTCTCATTCTCTGCGTCCTTGGCCCATTTCCCGGGCCAGCCAGGCCTTGATGAAGATCCAATCTCGCCGGATCGTCCGCTCCGACAGCTTAAGGACAGCAGCCGTTTCTTCAAAATTCAGCCCCCCGAAGAAATGCAACTCCACCATTTGCGCTTTTCGCGCGTCTAAATGGGCTAGCTCTTCCAACGCCCGATTTAGTTCCAGGATCGCAACGCCGTTCTCCGGTGCCGCGATCACGGCGCCATCGAGCGGGATGGTTTTTGAAACGCCCCCTCGCTTGGCGCTCTGCCGGGCGACCGCGTAAGATATGAGAATCCGTCGCATCATCCGGGCCGCGAGGGCCAGGAAGTGAGTCCGGTCGTGCCATTCCACGCCTTGCGCCTTGAACAGGCGGAGGAAAGCTTCGTTGACCAATGCGGTGGGTTGGAGAGTATGATCTTTCCGCTCGTGCGTCATACAATGCCGGGCGATTTGCTTCAGTTCGGCATAGAGAATGGGCACCAGTTGGTCAACGGCGTCGGCATCACCTGCGTTCCAGGCTTGCAACAAAACAGTAACGTCACCGGCGGTTCCGACTCCTGACGACTTTGACATCTATCGAAGATACCAGCTTCAGTTACACTAAACCTGTCGACGGTTGACTTGTGACTCGGAAGTTGGTCCACAGTCCCGGGCCGGCTCCCTCGCGATACCCCAGGCCCCCCTCACCCCGGCCGCTCCTGCGCCTCGCTCGAATCGCTGAAAATCTCCTCCCGGATAATTCGGTCCGTGGCTTCCCGTAAATACTGATCCAGCGCATCCCGCAACTGACAATACTCTGGCCACAGCACCCGGTCCAAAAACGAACACTTCACCTTCAACATCAGCGTGGTATGCCGCTGCCGCCGATACCGGAAAGGCGCCAATCCATACCGCCGGCACAAGGCCGAAAACAGCCTCCGCTGCCATTGGTCGCCCAAGGAAAATTGCATCTCCACCAATGCCTCTTCATAAGCCGGCCGCGGCCACCGTTGCAGTTCAGGTTGCGCCGACTTCAACGCCTCCTTCACCCGCGCCATCGCCGCCCCGGCGGCATCCCGCTCTCCCGCTGTCTGAGCCCCTTCAAACAGCGCCGCAATCTTCCGCAGCCGCTCCCGCAGCTGCTCTTCCGTCATCGCCACGCGAACACCGTCACCACGCCCCTTTCCATAACCACAAATCCCGCCCCCCGATGTATGTTTCCCATAAACAATCATCTTCCGGTGCAGCGAAACCGTCAACTGATGCCCGGCGCCAGCCCCGGCTGAAACCCCAAAGTTATCTGACCTTAAACTAAGTCATTTCCCATTACTCTGCCGGCTACCTGGAACGGGGCAATAGCAAGGGCGTCCCGCCATGCAGACGTGAGGGTGTACGAAGTGGTCATCCGGGCCCACCGGATCAGCCGTATCCAAGCACCAAAACACCGCATTCGCAATAAAGCCTGATTCCCACGTCACCCGTTCTCCGTAAGGAACCCATCCGCCTTTCGTCCGCAGCCGGCAACACACAAGCGTTTCGTCATCAAGCTCCAGTTCGTCCATAAATCACCTATGAGTTCGCCGCGGCCAAAATCGTTCGCCGCACAACGACTTCCAAAATGGGTACCTTGTAAGCGTTCTTCGACAGTGGCGTCGCTCCCGCGACAGCCGCTCGAGCCGCCTCCGCCGCGACACTTTCGCTCATGCTTTTACCGATCAAAATTCGTTCGCTCTCCTGCGCCCGCCGGGGAGTCGGTGCCACCCAGCCCATCCAGATCGAAGCAGAACGAATCGTCTGCCCTTCCATCTGCAACACCACCGCCACATCGCAAATCGGCCAATCGTAACTCTCCCGTTCCGTCTGTTTGTGATACGCCGCCTTCGTCCCGGCGGGCAACGAGGGCAGAATAACCTGCGTCAACACCTCCCCCGGCTCGATCACCGTTTCGCGCCCACTTTTCATCATCGGCGGCAGAAAAAACTCTCGCACTGGCACCACGCGCTGTTTACCACCAGACCTCAGCAACTCAACCTTCGCATCGTAAGCCGTCAACGCCGTGGCTGGAGTCGATGCGTGCCCCATCGACGTCTTTCCGTTATCGAAAATGGAGTGGTATTGATTCTGCCCCGATCGAGCGGGGTCTCCGTCCACGGCATCCATCCGCTGGAAAAACTCGTTGCGGAAGTACCAGCAGCGAGGCTTCTGCAATAAATTCCCCCCTATGGTCGCCGCATTGCGAACCTGAGGTGTTGCCGCATGGTCAGCCGCGTCGGCCAACGCGCGGTAACGCTCTCGGATCTCCGGGGCGGAAGCGATTTGGGCCAGCGTCGTCAAGGCACCCAGACCCATCTCGCCAGAGGGCAGAACACCGTATCGGGCAAGCTCCGGAATGGTCTTCAAATTCACCAGACGAGCAGGAGCGACAATGCCCTCTTTCATCAGGTCTAACAAATCAATTCCGCCCGCCTTCGCCAACACCGGGCCTTTGGCGCTACCGCCGGCCAGCAATGTTGCCGCCTGCTCCTCCGAACTCGCATCGATTCACTCAAAACTCTGCATGGCCTGATCCCCTCTCCGAACTACGATCGTAAAGACGCCAGCACGTTCGCCGGCGTCATGGGCAACGTGCGGATTCGCTTTCCCGTCGCATTATAAAAAGCATTGGCCAACGCCGCTGCCGTCGCCACGTTGGCCGGTTCCGCTACGCCCCGTGCATCCGTAGAGGAGTGCCCGCCGTGCTGCTCCAGCAAGTGCACCTCAATCTCCGGCACCTCAAAGGAACCCACCATCTTGTACTGATCAATGTTCGCGTTGAGCTGGTGGCCTGACGCCGCATCCAAAAGCCGGTTTTCATATAGGGCGAAGCTCACCCCTTGAATAATCCCTCCCGACACTTGGCTCGTCGCCAACTTCGGGTTAATCGGCCTGCCGCAATCATGCACCGCCACAATCCGCTCCGCTTTCACTCGACCCGTCTCGATATCGACCGACACCTCGGCAAACTGCACCCCGCCAATTCCTTGCTTACTAATCGCCACCGCGGCATCCTTCACCACATAGCCGTCATAATCGTCCTTGCGCTCGGCCCGACAGGAAATCTCGGTGATCTTTGCCTTCTTCACCGCTTCCCGGAAAGGCAGCCCCGATCCAGACTTACCCCGCACGCTCACCGTTCCCGCCGCAAACACAATGTCATCGGCACGGCACTGCAGTACCGGTGCAAGTTTTGCCGCTAACTCCCGCGCCGCCCGGTAGGCCGCGTTCCGAGCCGCCGGCGTCAGCGAACCCGTCACCCGGCTCCCACCTGACGGCGGACCCGTCGGATACCGCGTATCCCCCACATACGCACCAATCTCCTCGGCCCGTAACCCGAACTCTTCCGCGACCACCTGCGCCAGCACCGTTCGTGTTCCCGTTCCAATATCCTGGGCCGCGCTAAAGGCCTCCACTGACCCATCACCCAATACGCGCACTTCGCAGGCCGTCGGGGGGTACACGATGGAAATCCATTGCGATTGAGCCATTCCGAATCCTCGTTTAATCGGGCCCTTCGAGGAATTCGCTGGGGGCCGCGCAGCCCATCCGCTCCTCTCTGCCCCCATTCGTCGTTGCACCGCCCGAGCCTTCGAATCTTCAGTGCCGGAGATGTCGATCTTGTTCCGAAACGCCACCGGGTCCATGCCGAGGCGTTCGGCCATTTCGTCCAAAATGCTCTCCAACGCGAAAATGCCCTGGACCTGACCGGGTGCCCGAAACGCGGCACAGGGGCCCGCGTTCGTAAACACATCGTACTGTTCGGCCAAAACATTCGCGCACGGATACATACTGCCCGCACAAAAGCCTACCCCCGCGCCCCCCGCCACTCCCCCGGAACCATAGGACACCAGTTGCACCGCCGTCAGCGAGCCGTCCTTCTTCGCCCCTAGTTTCAGTCGCTGCAGGCTACTCGGCCGGTTCCCGCCGTTGACATGCTCCTCACGCCGGTCAAGCATCATCCGGACCGGAGCCCGCGCCTTCCGCGAAAGGTGAATCGCCAGAAATCCGAAATTGCCAATACCGTACTTAGCTCCGAATCCGCCCCCCGTAAAGTCGCTAATCACGCGAACCTTATTCTTCGGCAGATCAAACGCCTCGGCCGCCTCGTCCCGAACACTGGCCGTAAATTGAGTCGAGGCGTAAATCGTTAATTCTTCCGGCGTCCAATGCGCCACCACCCCGTGGCTCTCGAGTGCGGTATGGGTTTGCACCTGCGTCCTGTACTCCGCCTCCACCACGACATCGGCCTCCGCTAAGCCCTTCTTGACATCGCCTTTGGGTGCCCCCAAAGGACTACCGTTGTCCGGGCCGCGAACGTTTCCCCGTTGCGGCAGTCCCGGCTTCGCGCCGCCACCGCCCGCCGTTGATTTCTGTTCGGTCGGTCCAGGAAATACCGGGGGTGCCGAATCCCTCATCGCCTCTTCCAGCTCCGTAACATGCGGAAGCACTTCATATTCAATCTTCACCAGCGTCGCCGCTGCTTCCGCCGCTTGCGGCGTCTCTGCCGCCACTCCCGCAATAAACTGCCCTACATAGCGCACCGTCGGATATCGCGCCGCCTTCTCGGGGTTAGGCTCCCGCAACTGCGCCTGCTCCGTGATCCGCTCCATCACGTGCACCGCGCGGACGCCCGGATAGCGCTCCGCTGCCGACGTATCCACCGATTTCACCCGCGCATGCGGAACCGTGCTCACCACGCGGCGGGCATAGAGCATACCGGGTAGTTGCACATCGAAGGTGTATCTAGCCTTCCCGGTTACTTTCTGCTCGGCATCGAGCCGCGACACCGGCTTGCCAATCGAGGCCAGCTTGGAATTCGCCGGGAGAGGAGGCGGCTCGTCAAGCGGTACTTGACGGCTAACTGGGGTTAGCCCTTCGCCGACAATCCCACACTGCAACGTTCTCGGTTTCGTCGCTTCAGGCATTCTCGGGCCCTCCTTGGGTCTGGCCCGCAAGGGACAGCACGGCCGTAAAGATGTTGTTGTATGTGCCGCAGCGGCACAAGTGTCCGCTGATTGCCTTCTTCACATCGTGCAGAGAGGGCTTGGCGTTGCGCCCAACCAGAGCGGCGCAACTCATCACCATCCCGGGCGTGCAGAAACCGCACTGCAGCGCATCGTGTTCAATGAACGCCTGCTGTATACGGTGAAGCTTCCCGTTCTCCGAAAGACCTTCCACGGTGGTAACTTTTTTTCCCCGCGCGTCCAGGGCAAAGGTCATACAGCTCGCTACCACGTCGCCGTCGAGCCAAACCGTGCAGGCGGAGCACGCGCCGCGATCACAGCCCACTTTCGTCCCGGTCAACTCAAGATGTTGACGCAGAACTTCGGCTAAGGTGGTAGCCGGATTTACGGTCACCGAGATCGCAGCGCCGTTAACCGAAAGCTGTAACCACGAGGCTGCCGGACCCAACACCTCGCCCTCCTTCGCCGCTGTTGCCGGGGGAGATTGCGCGTTCATCTCTTCGAGCGTAGTCACAGCAACCATCGGAATCGCCGCGCCGCTCAATACTTGACGACGCGAGAAAACTCCGCGCTCTTTTCCTTCCATATCTTCCGGTTTGCTCATAGCCCTCTCTGAGCAAGATCGCATCCCGGTACCGACTGTTACTCCTATTTCGCTATTCCGCTAACCCGCTAACCCGCTTATCTAGAATGGCGGGAGAGCGAGCCAAGCTCGACCCCCCAATCCCCCGCAAACTCTGGCGCAGCGGCCTTCCCAACGAGCCTTATTGCGGTAACCCTACCTTATTCATATCTCCCGCCTTAAAGATACTCAGCGCTCCCAGGTCAACATACTTCTTCACCGCCGCATTAACCTCCTCCACCGTCAACGCCGCCACCTTCGCCTCCATCTGGGCCACCCAATCCATGCGGCGTCCATGAAACTCATTGCTGGATAACATCCCTAACAGCGACTGATCCTGCGTCCGCTGCACCTGTTGCGCTTGCAACCAGGCTTTTTTTCCCTTCGCCACTTCCTCCGCCGAAAATCCTTCCGTCAGGATTTTGGTGAACTCTTCCTTCACTCCCTTTTCGAGCTTGGCCAGATTCTCTGGAGCTAGAATGGCGAACACCTGCATCGAACCACCGTTCTCCTTCGTACCAGCCCCCAGATTGGACCCGGCTCCGTAGCTCCAGCCCTCCTTCTGGCGAAGACGATTAAACAATCGCGAATCAGCGTTCTGCCCGAACAGATAATTGGCAAAGGATATCGCCGGATAGCCCGGGTCTTCGTCCGTCAGGGCAAAGTTCATGCCAGCCACAAACATGGCGTTAGCTTTGTCGGGAGTGTTGATCGTCTTGTTCACCGCTTCAACCTTCTTGTAGGAGGACAAGGTCCGCACATAACCCTTCGGCGATTTCCAATCACCCAACAGTTCGCGCAATTGCTTTTCTACCGCGGCAGGATCAAAATCACCCACCAGTGTGATCACCCCGCCGCTCGTACCACCGAAGAATTGCTGGTGAAACGCTTTTACATCATCCAACTTGGCCGCTTTCGTCGCTTCGATGCTCTCTTCAAAAGTCTTCACGGCGCGAATGTCGCCCTTCGGATACGGGCGCAGATGCTTGGCCAACTGCAAACCCGCCAGCGCTTGTGGCTCGCGCAGATTCGCTTCGTAACTGGCCAGAATTGACTGTTTCAAGGTGTCGAACTCTCGCTCCTCGAAACTGGGCTGCCGCAAAACTTCCACCGCCAGGCTCAACGCCCCCGCCAAATTCTCTCGCGTCGTCTCTACATTCGCGGCCCCGAAAGTGGCCGACCCGTTTACATTGAGGCGTAATTTCAGCTTGTCGGCTGCATCTTGAATCTGTTGCCGCGTCTTGGTCTTCGTACCCCGCATCAACATCGCCCAGGCCAAACCAGCCGAATCCTCGATGCCAAACAGCGACTTCTCGTCGCCCACCCGCAGAGTGATCCGCCCAGATACGGTGTTGCCCCGATTCTTCTTGGGCATCATCACTAACTTCATGCCGTTGGGCAGCGTCGCGCGCTTGGTGCGGCCATCAATGTTGGCCGGACTCGGGTCGAACACTTCGCCCTCGGCCATGGCCGCCCTGCCCTTATAGTTAGTCACTAACTCGGTAAAGTCCGGCCGAGGCGGAATTTCGGCGCGGTCGGGCTTTTCTGCCGGGATAAACGAACCCACCGTCCGGTTATCGTCTTTCAAATACGCCTTAGCCACCCGTTGCACATCCTCCGGAGTAACCTTTTGCAACCTGTCCCGCCCTATGAACAGCATCCGCCAGTCTGCCATCGAAGCGAACTCACTCAACGAGAGCGCGATCTGCTGCGAATTGGTCATCATCAATTCGATCTGTTTGTTCAAGTTGGCTTTCGCCCGGTCCACCTCCTCCTTGCTCGGTGGCTCCTTCACCACCCCTTCCAGAGTCAGGAACATCGCCTTCTTCGCTTCGTCCAGAGACTGATCTTTCCGCACCTGCGATCCGAACATCAGCAGTCCCGGATCCGCCCCTTGCCGGCCGAATCCAAAAACACCCGCCGCCTTCTTACTCTCCACCATCGACTTGTACAAACGTCCAGACGGGCTATTCCCCAGTACGGCGGATAACACTTCCAGCGCCTCGGAATCGGGATGGATTCCGGAGGGGATATGGTAAGCCGCCAACAACATCTGCATGTCCCCAACACGGCGCACCGTCACCGTGCGTTCTCCGTCCTGCGTCGGTTCCGTGGTCCAAATCTTGTCCAGCTTCCGTTCGGGCCGGGGAATCGCCCCAAAGTTCTTCGCCACCAATCCCAGCGCTTTGGCTTCGTCGAACTTCCCTGCAATCACCAGCACCGCATTATCGGGCTGGTAATACTTGCGGTAGAACCCTTGCAACCGTTCAATCGGTACATTTTCGATGTCGGCCCGGGACCCGATGGTCGTCTTGCCATAGTTGTGCCATTCGTACGCCGCCGCCTGCGTGCGCTGCATCAGCACCCGCATCGGGTTATTTTCGCCGGCTTCAAACTCATTGCGGACCACGGTCATTTCCTTATCCAGATCGGTCTTGGCGATCAGCGCATTCACCATCCGGTCGGCTTCCAACTCAATCGCCCATTGCAGATTGTCGTCGGAAGCGTTCACGGTCTCGTAGTAGTTCGTGCGATCGAGCGAAGTAGTCCCGTTGAATTGCGCACCATGGTCGGTTAGCTCTTTGATGATGTTGCCCCGGTTCTTCGTCGGCTTGAAGACCATATGCTCCAGCAAATGGGCCATCCCCGTCTCCCCGTAGTTTTCATGCTTCGATCCTACGAGGTAGGTGATGTTCACGGTCAATTTCGGGCTGGAAGCATCGGCAAACAGGAGCAACCGCATTCCGTTTGTTAGTCGATATTCCGTAATCCCTTCCACCGTCGCCAGCTTTTGCAAGCCGCCGGGTAGAGCAGGTTGCCCCAACAGCAACCAAACCGAGGAAAGAGTCAGAAATAAGAGCATTGCCGACAGCGTTGTTTTCAGTTTCATGATCGTTGCTTCTGTAGTGTAAAATATGGCCGTTTTAATTTTGTGTGTCAAGTGCGACGTATATCGGGATTGCGCAAGTCGGCACAAAGGAGGGCCAACGCTCTACCGCCCAGCTCAGGTTCCGGCGAGCCGAAGCAACGACCCAAAGGGCCTCCTAGTGGCAAGTAAGCACTAGATCGTGTTGTGATCGGTCATGCAGCCGCCCACAAGGCTCCAGGGGCTGTTTTTGAGGGGGTTTCCGGGAGTGGCGCACGTCTCGGAAGCGGTCCAAATGCCGAGCGGAAGTTACTGGAAGGGCTCTTTGTCGAAGATTACAAGAGACAAGCCAAGTTCCCCATCCACGGTCTGAGCACCAAAGCCGATCCTGACTCGGCACTGTGAATTCTCGAGCCAACCGAACTGGGATAATCCGATGGACGTAGCTTGAGCAGCGTCTCAATTGTCGGGCAAAAGTGGCAGCAGATTGCCGGGGGCGAAGTAGCCGATGTAGCAGGCGTTGCGGGCGCCGACCGAAGTATTGATTAAGATCCAGGCGATGTCAATGTTGTCAACGGAGCCTTCGTGTTGGAAGCTGGCCCGGACTACTTGGTTCTGTCCCACGCCGAATGAGGGAATCAAGAGGCCAGAACGGGGGAAGGTGATACGTTCGTCCACGAAATCGGCCACAACCTCGGCTCCAATCATGACCGCTCTAACGCCGGCCCAAGCGTCGGCCGCTTGCCGTACTCCTACGGCCACCCAAACACAACCGCCGAACCCTTCTTCCGCGACCTGATGGCCTGCTACTGCCCGATACCGGCCTTTCCGCTCTGATTCCGGGGTCCACCGCCAGTGTTTCGAACTCCCAATGCACGATCTACGGCGATGAGTCTTCCGTCGTTGGCAGCGGCAACCGCCTCTCTTTAACTCTCCGCATCGACTTCCATCCGGAATAGATTTGGCGCCGTCAGGACGGTCACGCTGAGGCCGTAGTTTGGACTGCCGGCGGCGTTCGTCAGGGGGTAGGCCACGCCGCCGCAATCGCCGTTGGCGAGGAACGGGCTTACAAGGTCGGCGCCGGTTTCGTTACGGAGAGCCTCAATGGAAGCGCCGCTGATGGTCGTTTGATTGGTGAGCTGAGCGAGATCGAACAGGCAGGAGCCGGTTTCACTAATCGCCACCTCTTTCGCCCCGACTAGATTGAGCGAGGTAGAGACGTCCGAATTGGCGAAGGCTTGATTGGTGAACGAGACGGCTCCGCGAATGTGTTCAGTGTGCCGGTCGATCCGCTCAGCGCGGTCTTGGCGGCGGTTATATAGACGACGAGGATGTCGAGTTCGGAGTCCGTGCCAATTTGAGGGGGGACGGAGGAGGCAGATTTACTAGCGGGTGGCGTGGGGTCGGGTATGGCGGGGCAGAGGAAGGGAACAGGAGCGGCGACCTTGGTGTAGATGAGATATTCAGGGGTGCCCGAGATCTCAAAGGTCTCGCCGGAGGCAGTGGAGAGGTAGCCAGCGACCAGGGAGCCGGTAATGGCCAGGGAGAAGGAGCCAGGAAGCGGGGTATCGACGATGCCATTCCAGGTAACGGTTTCGCCGTTGTTCCAGACGTGGGCGGATTGAAGGGTGACGGGGAGATTGTTGATGCGGACGCGGCGGGGCGAGGAGAGTTGGCGGGCTGCGTTGGCTGAGAAATCTTGGGCGAAAAGCGGGAGGGCGACGAGAGGCAGGAGGAGACAGCGGATATCCATAAACTGAATTTTCATTATGGCGGAACGGGGGAGGAGTTTGACTAACCGGCTAGACGTCTTCGCTCGGCATACTAGGCGGAAAAGGTTCACCCGCCGACGGCGCTGCGACGCTGCAGGATAAGATACGGGGAATCAATTCGAGCGCGATCTATGAACACCATCAAACGGCGGGACACCCTCAAACTCCTCGGCGCAGGCATCGCGACCCGCCCCGTACTCACCGCCGCCGGTACCCCCAAACCCAACTTCATCGTCTACATGTCGGACGACCACGGCCTGCTCTTTTCCGAGCCCTACGGTGCCACCGCCGTGCGCACGCCCAACCTGACTCGCTTGGCCGCCGAGGGCACCACCTTTACCCACGCCTTCAACACCTCGCCGTCCTGCGGCCCCAGCCGCTCGTCGATGCTCACGGGCCTCTGGCCAGCCCGGCACGGCGCAGAGCCCAACCACAAGCGGCCCAAGCAAGAGGTGCTCGGGCTCCCGGCCGTCCTCAAAGCCCTAGGCTATGAACTGGCCTGCTTCGGCAAAGTGGCCCACAGCGACTGGGCAAAGTTCTACAACTTCGATGTCGTCGCCGGCCCGAACGTCGGTGCCACCGATACCGCCGCCGTCGAGCAGTTCCTAGCCAAGCGCGACAAGTCGAAACCGCTCTGCCTCTTCTTCGGCTCGCACTATCCCCACGTTCCCTGGGTCAAGAACAAAGACTACGACGCGGCTAACGTCAAGCTGCCAGAGACCCTCGTCGACACTCTCGAGACCCGCCGCCAATGCACCGATTACTACACGAGCGTCACCCTCACCGACGCCCTCGCCGGAAAATTCCGCGCTCTCGTCCAGCAGCATGTGACCGGCGATTCCCTCTTCGTTTACACGACCGATCACGGCGCCCAATTCCCGTTCGCCAAGTGGAACCTTTACGACGCCGGCATCCGCCTTCCCTTCTTTGCCGTCTGGCCGGGCAAACTCAAACCCGGCTCCACCCAAGACGCCATGATTTGCCTGCCCGATTTATTGCCCACGTTCATTGAACTAGCCGGCGGCCGAGTGCCCGCCGGTCTCGATGGCAAGTCCTTCGCCGGACTTCTACTGGGCAAAACGAAGCGGCACCGCGACCGGGTGTTCAACACCCATAGCGGCGATGGGGACTTCAACGTGTACCCGATCCGGAGTCTCCGCACGCGCCAATGGAAATATATCCTCAATCTGCATCCGGAATTCCAGCACCAGACGCACGACACGCGGAACCGCCGCGGAAACGGGATCTTATATTGGAATAGTTGGGTGGAGGAAGGCAAAACGAATCCGGGCGCGGCGGCGGTTGTGAAGCGAAGCGTCGAGCGGCCAGCCGAGGAACTCTACGACCTCAAAGCGGATCCGCAGGAGCTGCGAAATCTGGCGGCAGATCCTCAGCAAGCGTCGCGTGTGGCCTCGATGCGGGCAGAGCTAAAAGCGTGGATGAAACAGCAGGGAGACACGGAAACGGTTTTCGGGAAACCCCTTCTTTTGGGCGAGCCGGCGACCCTGCTGCCCCCGCTAGCCTAGGTGTCTGTCGGAGCATTAGGAATCCGGCGCGGCTTAGTTGGGCGTTGATGACTGAGCGGCAGAAAGCGATCGTCGAAAAGCGGAGTATCATAGCCGGGATCCCTATTTCATTTCTGTTTCGACCGAGAGGATTTTTCGATGAACTGCGCCAACTGTAGTGCAGCTTTGGCTCCAGGTGTGCCCGCTTGCGGGCGTTGCG
>JBKJLJ010000480.1:0-3944 GCA_046597015.1 Bryobacteraceae bacterium | reverse complement strand
TCTTTCCGGTCGCGCGAGTCAGCCGCGCGCCGGAATGCTAACCTGTCCGCCGTCGCATGGGCACGGACGCCCGGGCGAAGGTCTTCGGGGCGTAGCGCAGCCTGGTAGCGCATCTGCTTTGGGAGCAGAGGGTCGCGAGTTCGAATCCCGCCGCCCCGACCAATTTCACCTAATTTACGGGGTCCCTCCAGACACCCCCTTGACTCTGACATCCAAGAGGCATACTATCCTTCGGTCCGCTCGCAGAAGCGACTGGAACTTTGATAAGGAAATGGTGAAGCTATGGATGACAGTGTTGTCGGAGTACTCCTCACAGTGGTTGGACTGGTCCTCGTGATCGCGTTGATCGCGGGTGCCTGGAAGGTTTTCGAGAAGGCGGGCCGGCCCGGATGGGGCTGCCTGATTCCCATCTACAACGTGATTCTCCTGCTCGGGATGGCCGGGAAGCCGCTTTGGTGGATCGTTCTCATGTTTGTCCCCCTGGTCAGCGTCGTCGTCGCCATTTTGTTGAATATTGAGGTTGCCAAGAACTTCGGCAAGGGTACCGGCTTCGGTTTCGGCCTCGCTATTCTCCCGATGATCTTCTATCCGATGCTCGGCTTCTCCGAGGCCCGCTGGCAAGGGCCACCCGCAGCTTAATCACGCCCGGGCGTCGTCACCGCTCGAAACCAACCCCGCTGCGATCGTGTTGGAAACCAAATGTACCGTCCCCGCCTTGAGCGATCAGGCCTTCGGCGGGGACACCAAACGATACGATCCCAACGCAGTCACATTTGGTCGATTGGCAAAGGTAGGCGGCATTCGAGTCACCGCTCCCCGGCATTGGCCTCGCTCTCGATCTGCTACGGTCCCGTCGATACCGAACTTTCTGCTATTGGATCGCCACCGTCAACCCCGTCTGGCTCGTCGCCCCGCCCACTGTCACCGCAATCGGAACCTCCCCGGAAGGCGCACTCCCCGGAATCGTCACGTTCAACTGAAACAACCCCGCCACCAGTCCGGGTGCCGCTCCCACGTAAGCGATCGTCTCAATCCGCTGCCCCCCGAGCGTCACCGTCACCGGTAACACCGGTTTCGGAAACACCGCCAGCGCTAACTGGCCGTCCACCCCCGCTGGCGCTGTCACCCCCTCGCCCGTCCCAAACAGAACGATGACACTCCCCTTCACGGCCCGATTCGTCACCGTATTCGGACTCCCGTCCTGATTCAAAATTGCGCCCTGCCCTCGTCCCGTCGAATTGGCCGAAAATAGCGCTGGCTTGCTCGCCACCACCGGCATCGTCACCGCCACCGACCGGTTCCCTTGGTATTCCACCACCACCCGCGTCGACGGCCGTCCCGCCACCGCGTACGGCACAATCGCACTAGTCTGGCCAGCCGAAACATAGATCAAAGCCGCAGGCACATCGTCAAACAAAACCCGCGTCCCCAGCAGCGAATTGCTCAGCTTCCCGTCCTCGGTCAACGCCGCCGTCGCCAGCGCCGTCGGGCCAATCCACGTTCCCGCCAGCACCACAATCTCGCCCGGCGCCACCGTCCCTCCCACGTAACTCGCCGCGCTGGCGAGCCCCCCCACCGTCGGCGCACTGCCCCCTCCTAATCGCGTCACAAAGATGTCCCCAAACGGATTCCCCGTCCCCGTCGTCCCAAAGTACGAACGCTGGTAAGCCCCCGTCGTCACGGGCAAATCGCTCGACGACGTCAACCCGGAAACAAACACACTATCGTCCAACAACACCGCAATGCCCGTCCCCCCATCCGCGCCTCTTCCCGCCAGATAGGACGACGATCGCAACGTCCGCCCCGCGGCATCCAACTGCGTCACAAACGCATCGCCCATCTGAAACACGTCCGTCGCTGGTTGTCCCAGGTACACCCGTTGCAGCCCGTCCGCCGTCGTCGGGAAGTCGTTTGAAAGCGTATTCCCGGTGATCCACGCATTCCCCGTCGCATCCAAAGCGATCGCCGTCGCCCGCTCATCCCGGCTACCGCCGACGTAGGTCGAATAGACCAACCCGGTGCCTGCCGCGTTCAACTTCGTCACGAACACATCGCCGGCGATGTTCTGCTGCTCCCCGCCGGCTCCTTTGAACTCAGTCTGAAACGCCCCGGATGTGGCCGGAAAGTCCCGCGAGTTAGTACTCCCCGTCACATAAGCGTTTCCTTGCCCGTCCACCGCCAAACCCAGCGCCACTTCGTTCTGTTTCCCCCCCAAATAGGTGCTGTACACGGCATTCGTCCCTGCCGCGTTCAGTTTCAACACAAAGGCGTCCCCAATCAGGAAATCATTCTGCCCCTGCGCCCCGCCAAAAACCTTCTGCACCGCCCCATCCGTCACCGGAAAATTCGGCGAATTCGTCACCCCGGTCACAAACGCATTGCCTGCCCCGTCCACCGCGATAGCCGAACCCAGATCGTTGGAGCTCCCCCCATAGAACGTGGAATAGACAATTCCCGTCCCTGTCGGATTCAGCTTAGTGACAAACGCATCGCTCGCCAGATAGTTCAAATCCGACCCCCCTACCTTCAACTGCGTCACCCCGCCGCGATAGTTCGCTTGCAGTGCCCCTTCCGTAACCGGGAAATTGGTCGAACTCGTTCTCCCTGTTACATAAGCGTTGCCCCCACCGTCCACGGCAATCCCGTAGCACTGCTCCGTACCCCTCCCTCCCAGGTAAGTCGAATACACGAGGGCATTCCCGCCCGCGTTCAGCTTGGTCACGAAACAGTGCGAGGCCCCCGGATTCTGGCTCGTGAAGGTGGTTTTGAGCGCTCCTATGGTCACCGGGAAGTTTTCGCTCTCGGTCCCGCCCGCCAGGTAGGCATTGCCCGCTCCGTCCACGGCAATCCCGGTTCCGTAGTCGAGATTGGCCCCTCCGAAGTGAGTCACGTAGGTCACGCCGGTTCCACTGGCGTTCATTTTGACCACAATCACATTCCCGAGCGAAGCACCGTTAGGATTTACTTGAAACGCCCCCGGAGAAACTGGAAAATCGATGTCCCGCGTGATTCCTGTCAGGTATACGTTTCCGCTTGCGTCGGCCGCCATCCTAGTCGTGCCGTCGATCCGCGACCTCCCCACGTACGTCAGGTATTGAATAATCGGATCGATGACCAGATCCTGCGATCGATCGTAAGCTCCCACCGAAAACGTAGCGACCTGATCACTACCCAACCGGTAGGACCCCTCGACCGCCGTCTTCCGCCCGTTGTGCTGTTGGTAAAGGACCGGCTTCTGCCATCTCGTCCGGTGTTCTCCAACTTTTACTGCCAGATTACCCTCGGCGTCGATTGTTACCGCATCCGCTCCGGCAAAAGCCACGCGGATTTTCGACGGGTCTGCCCCTGGGCGCACCACGAAATCATGTTCAAAGTTCCCGTCCTGGCCGTGATATTCAACGTCAATCCCCTGATAGACGTCGCGGTACCGCACCCGGCCGTACATCGGTACATCGGTGATCCATTTCGTCGGATCCGCCCCGATGAAATAGTTCGTCATCGTGTCCGGTGGGCCCAGCCGTTCGGCCTGCGCGGCGGCATTGGCCCCTTCGAACTGCGCATGAACCGTGCCGCGACCGTTCCCCAAGTCCACGACCATCTCGGTCGGAGCCAGGAACAGATTCATCCCCGCGCCTCGCGCTAAAAACTGATATCGACCGTCAAGCTGCCCCAGGTTCCACTCGTAGGCTACCGGCAAGCTGCTCTTACCGCCGGGATATGACTCTCCGTCTTTGGACGGACAACCCGGCAACGCTACCAGGGCCACCCCTGCTATTGCAGTCGCCAGCCACCGCATCTTCGTATTCATACCAAACCCTCAAGTAACAGCTCCAAACGATAGGTAGAGTCGCAACACTCCTATGCTGAACGGTATCATAAGTGTCAGTGGTACTTCGTCCCGGCCGCACGCTGGTCCCTTGTCTGTTGGTGGCCCTTTGGGGAAC
>JBKJLJ010000464.1:0-10445 GCA_046597015.1 Bryobacteraceae bacterium | reverse complement strand
GGCCGCCAGTCGATTGCCCTTTAACTCCACCGTCGCCTGCCGCAACTCCAACGCCTCGGCCAACTCCGGGATCGACACCCGGGTATCCGCCAACCCGAAGCTGCCTGTCCACTCCGGTTCAGCGTCTTCTACCCGATGGACGCGCAACTGGCCCCGGATCTGGCCGCCCCGCAACTCGCCCAGCAGCGGCGGCTTCTCGCCCGCTAACTCGGCCAGCATCTGCACCTGCTCGATGGTGAGCGGCTTAGGCTGTAACCGCCCCTCCGCCTCCCGGGTTGCCCAATTCCATTCATACTCCAGCGCCGCCACGCCCTTGGCGCCAAACTCCACCGTCCCGGCTTGCATCTTTAACTTCCCATCGCCAATTTCCACCGGGGTTACGGCCGATCGCATCACCGCCTCTTCCTTGTCGATGAGCGCAAAGGAATCCACCGTCAGCCTTCCCTCCGCGGACCGGTCCTGGGCCATCACCACGGACCCGCTCAGTGTGCCTTCTACCCGCAGATCCTTAAAGCGTTCCCCTACCGGCCGCAGCCACCCCACGGCCAGCGCCAGTGGCATTTGCTCCGGTTGGAATTCTACCCGCCATTGGGGAGTAGACAAATAGGAGCGTAACTCGACCGAGGCTCGAAACGGTAGCGCCCCATCTTTCGGCGCCTCGGTGGCCACCCGAAATTGTTGGCCGGTCAAATTCCAAATTCCCTTGTATCCCAGGCGCCACTGGCCCGGGCGTGGAGGCTGGCTCCAATAGTGCAGGTCGTTGAGGTCCAAGCGTCCGCTCAACTCGATGGCCGATATCGGACCCGCCAATCGTCCCTTGGATTCGACCATTCCATGCAAACCAAGATCCCGGCTCGCGAGCAGCTTGGCTAGCTCCTCGACCGCGGAGGGTTCCAACTGGTAGTCCATCTCCAAGCGCGGCTCGCTACCCTCCGGCCTCAGCCAGCGGCCTCGCCCGGTGAACCGGCCAAAACCCTGAGCCGGACGGTCTGTGCGCGCGGGTTCCCCGCGGAACCACAGGTCAAACGCTCGCTCCCCGCTCTCCGCCGAAAAATCGATATCGGCATTGGTGAAATAGTAAGGCGACTTCGTACCCGCGATCTTGAAGTTCAATCGGCCGCCGCGAACTTCCAGATCCGGAAGGTCTCCGCCGGTCGCTTGCGAAGAGCTGCGCAACAACGCCTGGACGTTCCAGACCCCCTCGCCCGTCTGCATCAGGTTCACGGAAGGTTCTTCCAAACGCAGCGAAGAAACTTCCAACCCTCCGCGCAGTAAAGGGAGCAGCCGCAGACGAACCACGAGCGAGGTGACGTAGGCCAGAGGCTCGGCTGACACGCTTGGATCCTCGTGAATCACCACATCGCTCAACGTGAATCCTAGCCCGGTTAGCAGGTGCATCCGCACCTCGCCCACTTCCACCTTTCGCTGCAACGCCCGCTCTAAACTCGTCGTGATGGCGGGGGCAAAGCGGTCCGCTTTCAAAAACGGTGCCGCTAATGGTAACCCCAGCAAAAGCCCCAGAGCGATCCACCAAGCGCGTTTTTTCATAGTTCCGCCACCACTTTCCGGTACGCCTCCGGATCGTCCACATCCCGCAAAATCCCGGGATCATCGCAGGGAAACCAACCCGGCGGCAACGTCCGCAAAAGGTCTTTTGGATTCCCGGTTGGCGGCATCGCCAGGAGCGCTTGTACGGTTGCAGCGCTGATGATCGTCGGATGCCCCCGCCGGTCGTCAAAGCGCGGGTTCAACACGGCCTGTCCGCTGTAGGCGGCCACCAGCCCTTGCACCGTCTCCTCGCGCACGTGTCCAAAATCCACCGGCGTAAAAACCACCGGGCCCGGTGCCTCGCTCATCCCAATTTGCAGTGAGCTTAACATGCCCCGTTCTGGATCTGGATTCACGACAACCCGCGCCCCTGGCACTTCTATGGACTCCCGCAACACCACCGTAACAGGAGCGAGGGACCCTAAGATCCGAACCAGCCTGCTCAAATAAGTCTCGCCTTTCCAAAGCAACTGCGTCTTCGGAAAACCCATCCGCCTGGATGCGCCCGCCGCTAAAACCACCGCCGTCAGGTTCACCGGGCGAGCTCTTGGACCTTATGGTATCCCGCTGCGGTCTTCGAGAGCGCCTTCCAGCCGGTGTCCGGATTGCGACGCACCGCGATCATTTCCGCCACGACCGAAATCGCGATCTCCTCGGGCGTAATCGCACCGATATCGAATCCCATCGGGGCAAAGAGCCGCTCCAGCGCGGCCGCGGGAAAGCCCACCTTGGCCAATTCTTCGATCACCCCAATCACCTTCCGCTTACTGCCGATCATCGCTAAGTAACGCGCGTTGGTCCCGGCCGCCCACTCGAGCACCCGCATATCATCGCGATGCCCGCGCGTGACGATAACGATGTAACTGGTATCGGTCACGACTAAGTTGGGGAAAACCTCTTCGTACTCGGCCGCGATCACCTCCTCGGCTTCCGGGAATCGCTCCCGATTCGCGTAATTCTCGCGGTTATCGATGACGGTCACGGCGAATCCCGCCATGCCGGCGGCTTTGGCCAGGCTTTTCGAAATATGTCCGGCGCCGAAAATGTAAGTGCGGGGCTGCGGCACAATTGATTCAATAAAGACTTCCAATTGGCCCCCGCAAATCAACCCGTTATCGTAAGCCGCGTCCTGGCCCAGGGAAAACTTCATCTGCCGGGGTTTTTCCGTGGCGATCACTTCCCGGGCGGCGTTCCATACTTCGGCTTCAACGCACCCGCCTCCGATTGTTCCGGCCATTGAACCATCCTCCCGCACCAAAAGCTTTGCGCTTTCGTAGCTCGGAATCGACCCGTTCACCTGCACAATGGTCGCCAAGGCGCACTTTTGCCCCAGCTTGCGCAACCTTACGATTTCGTCAAATAAATCCACGTATCGAATTTTAACACTCTAAAGCTTTGGCCCTATACAGCCGATGTATTAGGTATATGGGAGATTCCCACCTACCCAATCCGCAAGCCGCGAGCTACGAACTCGCGATGGCCAACCGCAAGCTCGTCACCATCGTTATGGGAATGACGCTGATGATGGGTCTCATAGCCTGTCTTTCGTACCTTGCCGGTCGCTCGGTAACCGGTATCCGCGCCGAAAATTCCCGCCCGGCGGTGATTCCACCTCCCGTGATTGTGGAGGCACCTTCCGCGCCCATCCAACGGGCTGCTAAGTCCTCGGTACCTCCCGCGCAAGCCCCCGTGCCCTTTGTCGCGTCGCTCGTGGGCCCCCAACTCTATCTCCAGGTTGCCGCTGGTTCGGAATCGGATCTCGCCCCGCTCCGTTCGAAACTCGAGAAAGCGGCGCTGCCCCAACGCACCGTGCTCATCGACAAAATGTTTCGCCTTCTGGTAGGACCGGTGCGCAACTCGGCACACCAGAAAGAGATTGAAAGCAAGCTCCGCGAGGCTGGTCAACTGTTTTTCCAACGACGCCTGTAGTCTAAGCCCTAATCGGAAAAGGGTAGCCACTCCTTCCTACTTCCGGCGCTTTGCGATCGCCGCTCGCAAGCGATCCCAGCCTTCGTTCGGCACCCCTTCCACTCCGTCCTTCCAATCGCTTAGGTAGTAGTCGATCGACACGCCATGAGAGTCAGTCGTATCCAGCCGGGCACCCTTTTGGACGAGGTAAATGGCCGAATCCCACTGCCGGAGCATCGTAAAGCGGACGACCGGCGTGTTTTCGTCGTACAACGCTTCGTAATTCGCCCCGGCCTCCACCAAGCTCCGTACGATTTCGGGAGACTCGCCGATGTTCATGATGGGGGGTGGGCCTCCCTTCGCGGTCGGAGCGTTTGGATTGGCACCTGCGGCCAACAAAAGGCGCACACACTCGGGGCTGCCGTTTTCAGACCGGACACGCGAGATAGCATAGTCGAGCAGTGAGTTGTCGGCCCTGTCCCGCTGGTTGGTATCCGGGTGAGCCGCCAGCAGGATTTTTAACGCGGCGGGATCGCCCGCTCCGATGGCGGCGGCAAGCGCCTTGGCCTGCGGATCGACAAAATCACCGTGTTTGGCTAGATCGAACTCCGCGCGGTTGCTTGTGACAAACTGAATTGACTTGCCGTAAATAAGGGCAATCCCGGGCAAACTCAGCAGGATCAGGATCGTAATGACCCCGGACGACGACTCACGGCGCCCAGCCCAGAACAGCGCGAAGCCCAAGGCACCAACCGCCAAAAGTATGCAGGTCATAACGACCACTCCAAGCGCGCGCATGGAGTCCGCCGTCTGGGTACGTTCCGTGGACATAACGTAAATGATGTACGCCAGCCAAGCCATCGAGGCCATCCACAACGTCCAGGTGATCGGCAGAAGGAGTTTCATAGTAGGAACAAGCATAATCTAAGTTCCAGATTGCTCACTGAAGCGCTTCGAAAATCTTAAATCCGATAGCCGAGCTTCGATTGCAGGTCCTGCAACCCTGGGGGTGCTCTTCTGCCATGGGGTTGACTGCCTCCTGCCGGGGCCACGATAAAGGTTCAATTACGACTCTCAGAATGGCTTGAACCGGGATTCGATCGTACTCCGGCGAAAATCCAGTTGGTGATCGGCGCCGTTGGTCGCGTTTTGCCCGACGCGAAGCGGTTGCTGTATCGGCAAGTGCCCCGGAACCCCAACTCCAGAATAAACTGTGTGCCTTTTCGCTACCCTTTAGTAATATTGCTGCCGAAGCCTTCCAATTAAGGGCGTCGTCAAATTTATCTTCGAACCTGACAATCCAATGAAACTGCTTCTTTCCGCTCTCGCCCTCGCCGCTCTCGTGCTTCCCGCGCAATCGCCGTCCCAGCCCAAGCGCCCCCGTATCCTCGGCGTCGCGCACATCGCGCTCTTCGTCCACGATATCGAAAAATCACGCGCCTACTATCGCGACCTCCTCGGCTACGAAGAGGTCTTCCTCCTCAACATGGCCGACGGCAATCTCTCCCTCACCTTCGTCAAGATCAACGACCGCCAGTACATCGAACTCTTCCCGGAAAAAGAAGCCAATACGGATCGCCTCAACCACATCTCAATCGAGGTCGACGACGCCGAAGCCATGCGGGCCTATCTCGGCTCGAAGGGCATCAAAGTGCCTGAAAAGGTAAGCAAAGGCCGCATCAAGAACTCCAATTTCAATGTGAAGGATCCCGACGGCCATACTCTTGAGATCGTCCAATACGAACCCGACGGCTGGACGATGCGCGATAAAGGCAAGGCCCTGAATGGCCCTCGTCTTTCGAATCGCATGATGCATCTCGGGATCCTGATCGGCTCGCTCGAACCCGCCATGAAGTTCTATCGCGACATCCTGGGGTTTGAGGAAATCTGGCGCGGCGGACGCAGCGACAAGCGGCTGGACTGGGTCAACATGAAGGTGCCGGACGGCGATGACTATATCGAGTTCATGCTCTATGATCAAATGCCGGGTGCGACCGCCCGCGGCAGCCAACACCACATTTGCCTGGAAGTCGCCGATATTGATAAGACCCTCCAGAGCCTGGAAGCCCGGCCAGCCCGCCAAGCCTACACCCGCCCGCTCGAGATCCGCACCGGCATCAACCGTCGCCGGCAGCTGAATGTATTCGACCCGGACGGGACGCGCACCGAGTTCATGGAACCCAAGACGGTCGACGGCGTTCCGGCCGTCTCCTCGAAAGCGCCCCCGCCGCGCTAGTTACTTCGCTCGCCCCATCGCCGCCGCCTGAAACTGAAAACCATGGATTCCGGCTCGGTCATAATACTGCTGAGTGTTATGGCTTACGCCGAGTAAGATCTCGTACTCATGCGCCACGCCTAAGTCTCGCAGGTGGACGTGTAACTTCTCCGAATCCGGGAACGAAACATCCTGCGTCCCGATCACCAACCGGATCGCTAAGTGCCCCAGCCGGTTGTAGTTTTTCTTTGCGAGCGCAAATACATCGTCGTCTTCCGAATACCACTGTGCCAACTTCGATACCCACTTCTGCTGTTCCGGCGTCACTCCCAGGAAGAAGTAACCGTCCAGACGGATCCGCCCGTAAGTTCCGGCAATTGCAACCACCGACCCGAACATCTCCGGGTACTTCAATGCGAGCTTCAAAGACCCATTGCCGCCCATCGACATCCCCTCAATCGCCCGGCCCATTGGCGCTGGCTGGGTTCGATAATTCGCGTCGACGTGCGGAATTAGCTCCTTAAGTAGCATCGTCTCCGCCATCACGCCCTGCTCCTCCCAATCCCGGTACTCGCTCCGCTTGCCGCCGTTGGGAATTACCAGGATGGTTGGCGGCATCAACCCGGCGGCAATCGCCTTGTCCAGCATCGCTGCCTGCGCCACGCCCTGCGACTCGTTTCCGCCTGCCCCGTGCAGCCAGAAAATCACCGGAAATCGCCGGGTCGGCGAACTCGCATAATCCGGTGGCAGGTAGATGTTGAATCCCACCTCCTTTTTCATCGCCTTGCTCGGGAACACGTGATGCGTCACCCCGCGTGGCGGATCCTTCGGAGGGTTTACCCAGGTGATATCAAACACCAGCGGCTCCCGCTGCGCGATCGCCGCCAGCGGAAGGAAAAATAGCATCGAGAGAGTGCGCATCAGAAGATATTGACACACCGCGATATACTTGCGTCCAAATGCCCGCCGTCTTTCTCTTGCTGTTGCTCTGCCTCGCTCCCCTCGCCGCTCAACACAGCGATGCCGATTTGAAGAATCCGTTCCAAAGCGCGGACGACCGAACCCGTGGCGGAGCGTTTTTCCAATCCCAGTGTGCCAACTGCCACGGCATCGACGGCAAGGGCGGAGCGAGCGGCCCCAATCTCGCCAACGGCACATTTCGCCATGCCTCCAATGATGAAGGCCTATTTCGTCTCGTCACTAAAGGTGTCCCGGGCACGTCCATGCCGGGCTTTTCGATGAATGGCCGCGAAATCTGGCAAATTGTCGCCTATCTCCGGTCGCTGAGCGCCAGCCGTGCTGCTGCGAATCTAATCGGTAACGTCCCAGCCGGCCAGCAACTCTTCCAGTCTAACCGCTGCCTGAACTGCCACTGGTTAAACGGTACCGGCGCGCCTCGCGGCCTCGACCTGTCCTCAATCGGATCTCGCCTTACGCCCACCGAACTACTCGTCGCCCTGAACGACCCCAGCGCCGAGGTAGCCCCCGAATACTGGACTTGGCAGGCGACGACGAAGACAGGCACCGCCCTGCGCGGGCAGCGGCTCAATGAAGATACCTTTTCCTTGCAGATCCTCGACCAAACGGGCCGTCTCCGCTCGGTCGCCAAAGCGGACCTCCGGTCCCAATCCCTCGACCAGCGCTCGCCCATGCCCTCTTTTCGCGAAAAACTCACCGACGTGCAACGCACCGATCTGATCGCCTACCTAGCCACGCTCCAAGGGGCCGCGCAATGAAATTCTCGCTGCTCTTCCTTCTCTCCGCCCTCCACCTACCCGCGCAGGACGCCAACTGGACCACCTACCACGGCAACCCCGCCAGCCACCATCACAGCTCGCTGACGCAGATCACCCCAGCCAACGCGGCCAACCTCGAGTTGAAATGGACCTTTCAAGCCCAATCCCTCGAAAAGTTCGAGGTAACGCCCCTCATCGTCGACGGGGTCATGTACATCACCGAGGCCCCTAACACCGTCATCGCCCTCGACGCCGCCACCGGCCGCGAATTCTGGATCTATGAGCACAAAAACCCGGATGTTACTTACCCCTGCTGCGGCAAAGTCAACCGCGGCCTCGCCATCCACGGCAACACGCTTTTCATGGGGACATTGGACGGAAAGTTACTCGCTATCGACGCCGTGACCGGACAGTTACGCTGGCAGAAAGTGGTAGTCGATTTCAAGCAGGGCTACGCACTTACTCACGCCCCGCTGATCATCAAAGACAAGGTTCTCATCGGCACCGCCGGCGGAGAACTCGGCATCCGCGGTTTCCTGGCCGCCTACGACGTCGCGACCGGTAAGGAGCTCTGGAAATTCAAGACCATTCCGGAACCCGGCGAACCCGGCCACGAAACCTGGGGCGGCGACTCCTGGAAGCACGGCGGCGGGCCCATCTGGCTCACTGGTTCCTACGATCCCGTTCTGAACCTCACCTACTGGGGCGTCGGCAATCCCGGACCCGACTGGAACGCCAAGGTCCGCCCCGGTGATAACCTTTACACCAGTTCCGTCATAGCCCTCGACGCTGATACCGGCAAACTGAAATGGCACTTCCAGTTCACCCCCCATGACGAATGGGATTGGGACGCAGTGCAGACCCCTGTCCTGGTCGATCGCAACTTCCGCGGCCGCATGCGCCAGTTGATGCTCTGGGCCAATCGCAACGGTTTTTTCTACGTGCTCGACCGGAAAACAGGCGAGTTTCTGCAAGGAACGCCTTTCGTCAAGCTCGACTGGGCCACGGGGCTCGACGACAAAGGTCGCCCCATGCGGGTTCCCGGCAAAGTCCCCAGCCCGGAGGGCACCGTCATCTTCCCCGGCGTTCAGGGAGGCACGAACTGGTTTGCGCCTTCCTACAGCCCCAAAACGGATTTGTTTTATCTCAACGTTTGGGATGACTATTCGGGCATCTTTTATTCGTGGACTCAGGAGTTCGAATTGGGTAAATGGTACTCCGGTGGAGGGATCAAAGCGGCCGTCCAGTCTACCCGGCGCGATCGTTTGTCGCGCCGGGATCCCCAATCCGGCTACGGGGCCGTTCGAGCGTTGAATCCTTCGACCGGTGCCAACGTATGGGAGTACAAAATGGCCGACGTCAGCGACGGCGGGATTGTCACGACGGCCTCCAACGTGCTGTTTTCCGGGAACCGGGAAGGCCACTTTTTCGCCCTTGATGCTGCCAAGGGGACGCTGTTGTGGGATCTTTACCTCGGCGGGCAAACCGCCGCCTCGCCCGTTACCTATCTCGTCAACGGGAGGCAACGGGTGACCATCGCCGTCGGCCACACGCTTTACACGTTCGGCCTGCGCAATTAACATCTGCGCCGCGACCTCGCCGGGTAGTTGCATCGAGGAAGAACTCCTGGCGGAGCGGGGAGAAGCAGGAGACTGGAACTAGACTGGGCGCGGCACGCTAGAGTCGCTGTTCGTTTGGTGCCGAGTGGCCGGTCTCAATCCAACAGCGGGGAACTTCGAGTGGCGAACGGCACTTGGGTCTATGAGCGATTGGCGGGTGGGACTCGAAAGTAGCGCAAGGAACTGGAGCGAATTCAGTCGCGGTTTGGCTCATAAATGTAGTTGCCATTCAAAAAGGCTCCGTCGAGGTGTTTGACCAAGCGGTAGCGCGCTCGGACGGCGTCCATGTGTGCTTTCGGTAGCGGAGTTACCTCCGCATTCACCCAAATTGGCTTCGATCCGGCCGTTACATCGAAAGGCAATATTACCGTGTCAAACCGCCCGGCCTCGATGTCGCGCAGCACGGGTTCCGGGTCTATTCGCCCGGCCTCTACAAGCAACGTGTAAATGAGCGTGTCTACTTCAATTCGCCCGCGCAGTTGCAGCGTCGCGTCGTAATCGCCGCCCAGTACCCGACGCCTGGACATGCCCCAATACGGTTGCAGCGCCTCTATTTCGGCGGTCTTGACGGAATCAAACAGGACGCGTTCGGCCACCGTCCGCGCCGTCAGGGTCAGATTCAAGACCACGTGCAAAACAATCGGAATTTGCAGCAGCGTAATCGCAGTCCGCCGGTTCAAGATTACTGCGGAAAAGAAGCCCATTTGGTCCAGGCCGACGCCGGCAGACAGCGCCAGCAGCAGCGTCATCTCCAGCTGGTAGTTCAAGTCTGAGCCGACTTTGGGTGCCGTGACCAGCCAAACCGCCAGCGCGAGGCTCGTGTACAGGAATAGCGGAGCCGTCCTTCGGGTCGCATAGCGAGCGCCGCACGCCGCGGTCAGCAGCAGCCCACCGGCCGTCAGCAGAAAGTACTTGGCGTGGTCGACCAGCTTAACCCATTGAAACGGATTCAAATTCGCAAAGACCGCGTTGGAGAGGTACGCACCGTTGGTGGCCCATTGGAGCGTGGCAGCGATCGTAGCGCCGGCGAAGGCCATCGTCAGGATGAAGCGTGCCGCTGCCCGGCGATCTTCCCACAGCAGCATCAGCCCGATCGTGGCTCCGCTCGCAATGGCCGTCTGTTTTGTAAACACGGCAAAGAGCACGTAAAGACCCGTCAGCCAGAGGCTGCCGCGACCGTTCCGCCAATCCAAATAGCTCGAAAATGCCGCCATCGAGGAGCATACGGCCAGCATGTCGACTTGCCCAACCGAACCCCAAAAAAGCAGATTGGCGGTGACGGCTGCGAGCAGGAGTCCGGTCGCCCGCGCCGCCGCACCATCCGGTACTAAGCACGTCAAAATCCGCCGCCCAAACCATAGTGCACCCAGCAAACTCAAAATCGAAATCGTCCTCTCCGCCAAGTAGATGGGAACCCCG
>JBKJLJ010000301.1:0-5199 GCA_046597015.1 Bryobacteraceae bacterium | reverse complement strand
TCTTCAGCCCGGCCTTTTTCGCGGCTTTCACGATCCGATCCGCGTCCCGGTCTTCGAATCCTGGCCAGCCCGTATCGACGAGCAGCGACTGCTTATCCGGGGTAACAATCAGAGTCGCCTGACCGCCTTCAACATCGATAAAGTAGATGTCGAGCGTCTTCTCCGCCGCGGTCAGCTGGAGAGCGGTCATAGAAAGCAGTAGCAGGGCCGATAAGGATTTCATCGTTGCCCATGCTACTGAAGACGGCAGGAACATCGCAACCCCGGTTTGCGTAGAACAGAATAGGGAGGCACGAAATGCCCTTTTGTACACATTGCGGAACCCAGGTCCAAAGCTCCGCCGCTTTTTGCCAAAACTGCGGCACCGCGCAACCCAGCGCTCCGGCTGCGACGGGCTCCGACCCTTTAGCCTCCCTCAAGCCCCGCAATGCGTCGATTTTCTGCTATGTTCCCTGGGTCGGCTGGATCATGAGTCTGGTGATCCTCTCGACGGCCCGTTTCCGAACCGACCGTGTCGTCCGTTTCCACGCCTTCCAGGGGCTTTATCTGTTTGTCGCGTGGATGATCGTGCACGTCGCCCTCGATCCGGTCCTGCGCGCCTCCGGCCTCCGGCGCATTATCCCCATTCTGGAACTTGGGCTCCTCGCCACGTGGATCCTCATGCTCGTCAAGACCTCCGCCAATGAGCTGATCCGCCTCCCGATCGTCGGCGAGATGGCCGACCGCAGCGTGAACGAGCAGAGCAACAGCCGGCCGTTCGGGGGATAGTCCGCTTAACGGCACTCGGACAGACGGTAGAATCATGGTTGCGTCCCTCCGGCGCCTTCGAGCATCCAAATGGTATATTTATACATTGGGATGAATAATTAATCAGCCATGAAAAAGATCGGAATCGTTGGTTTTCGCGGATATAGTGGGGCCGAGCTCGTTCAGCTCCTGAGCCGCCACGGCGGCGTCGAAGTGTTCCTGATGGAACACCGCGAAGAGCCAATTGCCGTCAAAGGCCAAACCACCATGGCCGCTACCGCCGATGCGGTCGCCGCGGCTTCGCTCGACGGCATCTTCCTTGCCACCCCGCCCGAAGTCTCGATGGAACTCGCCCCCGGCTACCTCGCCGCCGGTGCCAAAATCGTCGACCTCTCCGGTGCCTTCCGCCTCGGCACCGTCGAGAGCTACCAGCGTTGGTACAAGGAAGAACACACGCAGCCCGAATTGCTCGCCGAAGCCGCCTACGTCCTGCCGGAGCTCAACCGCGAAGACGCCACCGGCAAGCGCCTCATCTCCAACCCCGGCTGCTACCCCACCGCCGCCAGCCTCGCCCTCGCTCCGCTCGTCGACGTCATCGACCGCCAAGCCGGAGTCGTCTGTGACGCCAAAAGCGGCGTCAGCGGAGCCGGACGCAAAGCCAGCCTGGCGACCCACTTCTGCGAAGTCACGGAGAACTTTTCGGCCTACTCATTCCTCTACCACCGCCACGTGGCTGAAGTACTCCAGAACACCGGCCTCCGCGAGGCGGAATTCAGCTTTGCCGCCCAACTGATCCCAGTGCACCGCGGTATCCTCGAAACCATTTACTTCCGCGCGTCGGAGGTGAAGAGCGCCGCCGAGATCGTCGGCATGTACGATACCCGTTACGCCGACGAACCGTTCATCCGCGTTTACGAACCGGGCAAGGTCCCCGACCTCCGCGCCGTCGCCCGCACCAACTTCTGCGATATCGGCGTCATCTTCGACGGCCGTACCAAACGCGGCATCGTGGTCACGGCCATCGACAATCTCGGCAAAGGCGCCGCCGGCCAAGCCATCCAGAACATGAATCTCATCCTCGGCTTCCCCGAAACCCAGGGCCTGCTATGAGATTGCTCATCAAACTCGGCGGCACTCTGCTCGACGACGCCGCCTCCCGTTCGGCCATCAGCGCCCAACTCGCCCAGGCCTCCGCGGCCAACCCGGAAACCGTCGTCGTCCACGGCGGCGGCAAGCAAATGACCCGCTTCCTGGCCGAACGCAACGTCGAAAACCATTTCGTCGAAGGTCTCCGCGTCACCACTCCGGAGGTGCTCGACGCCGTGCTGAAGGTGTTCGCTGGGACCGTCAACCACCTCCTGGTCGCGTCCCTCGTTGCCGCCGGCGCGCAGGCCGTCGGGCTCAGCGGCATTGACGCCGGCCTCACCGAAGCCGAACAACTCCGCCCGGAACTCGGCGCGGTCGGGCGCGTCATCCGCTCGAACCCGGCCGTGCTCGAAGTCCTCACCGCCGGCCACCTGCTCCCCGTTGTCGCCTGCGTCGCAGGAGACCGCCTCGGCAATATCTACAACGTCAACGCCGACCAAATGGCCGTTGCCTGCGCCATCGGCTATCGCGCCGCCAAACTTTTCTTTCTCACCGACGTCGATGGGGTCAAAGACGCCTCCGGCCAAGTGATCCCGGTCCTCACGCTCGCCCAAAGCCGTGCGCTCATCGAAACCGGCGTCGCCACCGGCGGCATGCAGGCGAAACTCAACGCGGCCGCCGATGCCCTGCTTGGTGGGGTCGAAGAGGTCGTCATCGCCCCCGGCGGAGATGTCGATATCGTCGCTCGCCTACGGGCTAACGAACCGGTCGGAACCCGCTTCGTCAAAGGATAGACGAATATGAGTAGTCCTCTGATCTCGATCGCCACCCCGCGTCCGGTCGTGCCTTCCGAATACGTCGAAGGCCCCACCGAACTCAAAAGCGCCACCCTTCGCGACATCGGGCCGCTCCTCGGTCTCATTAATGACTACGCTGCCAAGGGAATCATGCTTCCGCGTACCGAGTTTGAAATGGCGGAAAATATCCGTGATTTTACTGTCATATATGCCGGCACAAGACTCGTCGCTTGCGCGGCCCTGCACATCTATAGCCCCCTGGCGGCGGAAATACGCAGCCTCGCCGTTGACCCCGCCTGGAAACAGCACGGCCTAGGACGCCAATTACTAGAATCTCTCGAAAAAGAGGCTCGCGCCTTCGGCCTCCGCACCCTTTTCGCCTTCACTTACGTCGATGGCTTCTTCCGAAAATTAGGATATGAAGTGGTCGACCGGGGAGAATTGCCATTAAAGGCGTGGAAAGATTGCCTTCGGTGTCCAAAGTTTCAAGCCTGCGATGAGATCGCCATGCTGAAGACCCTAGTCCTTTAAGGGGGCACCGGGACTACCCCTATTTGAGGGTAGTCCCGTAGACTAGTACCAACAGGTAAGTGCAGTACTTGCAACAGAAGCAGAATGGATAGTACTACCCGACGGGGCCCTCTGTCGCCCATTTGCTATCTCTCTGCCCCTCCCATTACCCGCAAATGAACCAGAAACTATTCCGAGAAATTGTGTACGAAAAAAGCCACTTGTCTGTATAATCATCAACAAAGTATTGGATCTGTATCTCAATTAAGATCCCTATTTAATTTAATGAGGCAAGCATGAAGGCTCTGACCGTCGATGTCCGCGAGTCCACTGGACGAATTCTCTGCTGCACCATTTTTCGACCCGGCGGCAAGAAACTCCTCGCGAAAGGACACATTCTTAACGAGGAAGACGTCCGCCTGCTCGAAACCGAGGGTATGGCCGAGGTTTGGGTCACGTCATTAGATGAAGGCGAAGTCACCGAAGACGAAGCGGTTATGCAAGTGGCCACCGCGATCGGCTGCGGTGCCGTGGAAATCCGAGCGGCAGCCGGAGGCCGAGCGAACCTGTTCGCCACCCAGGATTGCTGCCTTCTGGTCGACGACGAGTTGCTGAAGCAGATCAACTGTACCGCCTCCATTGTCATCGCCACGCTCACCAACTTCAGCTTCGCCGTCGCCGGTCAGCGCGTCGCCACGGTTAAATCTACCCCGTTTGCCGTCGCCGCTCCAGAACTCGAGGCGGTTACCTCCATCCTTCGGGAACGCGGCCCCATTCTCCAGGCCCGCGCCATGCACGATCCCCAAGCGGCCGTCCTGTACACAGACCCCGTCGTCGGCGACCGCGCTCGCCAACTCTTTGAAAACGTAATGCGCCAGCGCCTCGACAAGTTCCGCGCCACTTCCAACTTCGTTCTTAGCGCTCTCGAAGAAGAATCCGCCGTCGCCCGCGCTCTCCAACATCTGATTCGAGCCAAGCCATCCGTCATTCTGGTCGCTTCCACTACGGCTCCGGCCGGCCCGGACGACGTCGTTGGGCGCGCCATGGCCCGCATCGGTTGCCACCTGGAACGCTTTCTCGCCCCGGTGGAACCCGGCAACCTTCTTCTGATGGGGTACAAAGATGAAATTCCTATCATTTCTGCCCCGGGCTGCTTCCGTTCGGCTAAGATGAACGTCGTCGACCTTATTTTGCCCGCCCTCTTGGCCAAGTACCGCATCTCCGGTTGGGAGATCGCCGGCTTGGGCCATGGCGGCCTCTTAGGTTAGCTCTCCTCCGACCCATGAGCCTGACCTCCGATGGGCTCCTGGTGGAGTAGTAGGCCGGGCGTCCTGCTGACGCCCGGCCTTTTTTTCTGATTCAGCTATGCTGATACACGTATGCGGATTCGTTCGGTGCAAGCGCACCTTCTTTCTTATGTGTTCCCCCAGGCCATCGAGCTTTCGTTCCATGGCGGCACCCGCCAGATTCTAAAGCGCGACGCGATGCTCATCCGCGTCGAGACTGAAAACGGCCTCGTCGGCTATGGACCCGGCCCCGGCAGCGAAGACGCCGGCCATGGGATCAATACGGCCATCGCCCCGTGGCTCGTCGGCCGTCTGCTCGGCGACATCGACGCCCTGCGCGTCCAGTTTCACCAAGCCCTTCGTCCCGACCCCCTCACTGCCAAGCTTTACGGGACCGTCGAAGTCGCCCTCTACGATCTCCTCGGCAAAGCCCAAGGTGTGCCCGTCTCCGAACTCCTCGGCGGCCGCATCCGCGATCGCATCAAATGCTACGGCTCCGCGGGCATGTATCAGTCTCCCGAGGGCTACGCCGCTGAAGCCTCCCTCTGCCAACAACTCGGTTTTCCCGCCTACAAAATGCGCCCCGCCGCGGGCCCTGAAGCCGATGTCGCGGCCGTGCAAGCCATGCGCGCCGCCACCGGACCCGAGTTCGGCCTTATGGTCGACGCTCACGCCTGGTGGCGCATGGGCGACCACTCCTACTCCCCTGAAACCATCCATCGCGTCGCCGAACAAATGGGCGAGTCCGACCTCACTTGGCTCGAGGAACCCCT
>JBKJLJ010000266.1:0-10286 GCA_046597015.1 Bryobacteraceae bacterium | reverse complement strand
GGGTCTGATACCTTCGCTAGGTTCCTATTCTGCAATGAAGACGAAAGTCGAAAAAATGGCTCCCGTGGCAACCCGTTTGCTGCTGGTTGACGATAATCCCTCCGGTTTGGCGGCACGCACGATGGTGCTAAGCGAACTCGGTTACGAGATCACTACTGCGAACAATGCTGAAACCGCGCTAGCCCTGTTTGAAGCGAGTCCGTTCCCGCTGATGGTTACGGACTACAAGATGCCCGGTCGAAACGGCGTCGAATTGATTCGAGCAATCCGTGCAATCGCCCCGCAAACGCGAATCGTTCTGGTCTCCGGTTTTGTTGATGCGATGGGGATCACCGAAGAGAACAGCGGCGCCGATGCGGTGATCATGAAGAGCGCGAACGAGGTTTCTCAGCTCGTTCGCGCCGTGAATCGACTGAGCAAGCGAACCGCAGCCAAGCAGCCTGCGCGAGCCGGCATCGAAAGTCGAAAATCGGCCTCAAAAGTGAAGAAATCCGCCGGCAACTGATAGCATGGGCAAGTGACGCCCTTTCGGCTACTTGCCCTTCTGCTTTTGATCGAGTCGGCCTCAGCTGCGCCGCCAGCGAAGAAAGCGCCGCCTCCTAATCCCGTGCAGAGGTGGATGACGACCTTGACGCCCCGGGAACGCGTGGCCCAACTCGTGATCATAAAGAGCTTTGGGAACCTGCCGCCCGTGCGCAGCCGCGCGTATCGCCAGTTCCTGAAGTCGGTTCAAATCGACGGCGTCGGCGGAATTATCGTCAACAATCGGGTCGGGCGGAGCGGTGCCATCAACGCGGAGCCCTTCGAGATGGCCAGCTTTCTCAACCGCATGCAAAAACTGGCAAAGGTGCCTCTGTTGATCGGGGGCGATTTCGAACGGGGTGCCTCCATGAGGGTTTCTGGCACAGTGAAGTACCCCCACCAGATGGCATTTGCCGCGACCGGGTCGGTCGAGTACTCGCGCTACCTGGGCTTGGCAACTGCTCGCGAATCGCGGGCCCTCGGTGTCCATTGGGTCTATGCGCCCGACGCCGATGTGAACAATAACCCGGAGAATCCAATTATCAATATCCGCTCGTATGGGGAAGATCCAGCGCTGGTGGCCCAGCATGTTCGGGCTTACATCGAAGGGGCCAAGAGCGACCCGGCAAACCCGGTGCTGGTGACCCTCAAGCACTTTCCCGGGCACGGGGATACGGCGACCGATTCTCACTACGGCATGCCCAAGCTCGAGGTCGATCGAGGGCGACTGGACAAGATTGAACTGGTGCCGTTTCGGGCTGGAATTGCCGCGGGCGTCGATAGCGTCATGACGGCGCATATCGCGGTGCCGGCGCTCGACCCGACTGGTGTGCCGTCGACGATTTCGAGGCCGGTCATCACGGGCCTGCTGCGGGGGGAGCTAGGGTTTCAAGGCTTGATCTCGACGGACGCGATGGATATGGCCGGCTTGGCGGCTCAGTATTCACCCGCAGAAGCCGCCATAAGAGCGCTGGAAGCGGGCGTAGACGTCCTATTGATCCCCAGCAATCCCGAGGCCGCAATTAACGGGGTGATGGCCGCTATCCGCAGCGGACGCTTAACCCAGGCTCGCGTGGACGCCAGCGTTCGCAAGGTGCTGGCGGCTAAGGTGAAGGTGGGGCTCAACAAAAACCGCTTCGTCAAGACGGACGAACTCGCCGACGCGCTTGACCCTGAGGGGGCCGCGGAGAAGGCGCAGGAGATCGCCAGCAAGGCCGTAACCCTGATCCGGAATAAGGCGGGGTTACTGCCCCTGGCTAAAGACGCCAATGCCTGTGTCCTCTTGCTCGCCGAAAGGAAGGGAAATAGCAACGGACAGGCGTTCCTGGACGAGATGGCCGTTCGAGCGCCCAAGATCCCGACCCTGCTCGTAGATCCGCAGATGCCGGACATACGGACTCCAGCGGACTGCCAGACTGTCGTGGTGGGAGCCTATGCGCAAATTGGTGGCTACGGGAAGGACAACGCAGCGCTGCCCGGCGAGTATCCCGCGATCGTAAACGCCTTGCTGAAAACGGGAAAACAGTTAATTCTGATCAGCCTCGGAAATCCGTATCTGATCCGGGCGTTTCCCGACGTGACCACTTATTTCACTACTTACAGCCCGGCACCGACCAGCGAAGTGGCGGCAGTCCGCGCTCTATTCGGAACCGTCCCGATGACGGGTCGAAAAGTGGTAACCGTAGAATAGTGCTACACATCACTTGGCTCGGCCACTCCACTTTTTCCCTTACGCTCGATACCGGTGAGGTCGTCGTCATCGACCCCTTCCTCTCCGGGAACCCAAGTTTCCCATCAGGCCACGAATTTTCGCGGATCGACATCATCCTAGCCACCCACGGCCACGGAGATCACATCAGCGGTATTCCTGAACTGGCCAATCGCTTTTCGCCGAACGTCGTGGCGAACTACGAGGTGGCCAAATGGCTGGAGGGCCAGGGCGTGAAAAACACGGTCGGGATGAACATTGGCGGATCGGTTACAGTGGGCAGCTTGAGGGTGACAATGACGCCGGCTGTGCATTCGAGCATGATGGAAGAGCCCGACGGCACGACCGTCTACGGCGGACTTGCTGGTGGGTACGTGCTCCATTTGGCCGATGGACGGAACGCCTACTTCGCCGGGGATACCGATGTGTTCGGCGACATGGCGTTGATCCGCGAACTGCACGCGCCGGCCCTGGCTGTGCTGCCGATCGGCGACTTTTACACCATGAGCCCACGCGGGGCGGCCATTGCGACGCGCCTCCTGCAACCGCAGGTCGTCATCCCTTCCCACTACGGGACGTTCCCGGTGTTGACGGGAACGCCCGCCGAGTTACAAGCACTGGTGGGCTGCGCGGTGTGGACGCTCGAGCCCGGCGTACCCGTTACTTGGTAGCTTTAATCTCTTTCAGACGGATGTTACGGAACTCGACCTTCATGTCCGGGCCCTGATGCAGTTGAAAGGCCAGGATGCCGCTGGCCTTCGAAGTGTCCTTCAACTCGCTGGTGACGGTGCCGTTGATCTTGATCTGGATGTTCTCGCCGATGGCGGAAAGTTCCATGTCGTTCCATTCGCCTTTTTTGTAGACCTTTTCGCCCTTGCCCTTCCATCCGTTGACGATGACCCCGCGCTTGCCTTTTTCGTCGTAGATCGAACCGGTCCAGTTGTCGTAAGCGATATCGGCCTGTAAACCTTGCACGACGAATTCCGGCATTTCGGTGCTGCGGAACTGGATACCAGAGTTATGGTTGCGCAGTTTGAACTGGGTCCGCAGCACAAAATCACCGTATTCCCGTTCCGAGATCAGAAAGGTGTTCTTGGTAATCTTCACGCCATCTGTAGACCCGGCAAGCACGCCTTTTTCCACCTTCCAAAGTCGATTGTCCCCTTTCCAGCCCTTGAGGGCCTTATTGAGGATCGGCTTGAAGCCATCTTTCTTTTCGGCTTTGTCGAGTTGGCCGAACGCCGCCGTGGCAGCGGCGAGGAGAAGCAGGGTTGCGCATTTCACAGCATAAATCCTATCATCAAGGGAGTTGAGCCGTCCTAAAATCTCCCCCTGGGAGATGATCCAGAACCCGCTTCGTTTCTTTGCGCACCTCGCCGATTCTCAGGGATTGCGCGCGCATTTGAAGCTGGGAAACCGGAATTTTTATCTGATCAACGAGCCTGAGTTGATTCGGGACCTATTGATCACCCAAGGCTCGGCGTTCGAAAAATTCCCGCGGATCGAGCGGACCAAGGGCCTATTCGGCGAAGGATTGCTGACAAGCGAGGACCCCACTCATCTACGCCAGCGACGGCTGATGCAACCGGCGTTTCAGCGCGAACGGATCGCCGAGTACGGCCGGATGATGACGCGCTGCACCCAAACGTTGATGGCCGATTGGCGAGATGGGCAGGAGATTGAAGCAACCGAGGCGATGAGCCAACTGACCCTAGAAATCGTGGCGCGGAGCCTGTTTACGACCGAAGCTGGCGATAAGGCGGTCACGATCGCGCACGAACTCGAAATCGTTTTGAAAATGCTCAACCAGTTGGTGATGCCCTGGGGACCGTTACTCCTGGACCTGCCGCTGCCGGCGAGCAGGCGGTATCGCGCCGCGCTCGCCAACCTCGACGAAATCGTCTACGGCCTCATTGACGCTCGGCTTCGTAGTGGGCACGACGGGGACGACCTGCTCGGCATGCTGCTGAGCGCTCGGGATGCCGACACGGGCGAAAGGATGGACCGTCTGCAGATCCGCGACGAGGTGATGACTATCTTTGTCGCCGGACACGAAACGGCGGCCAACGCGCTCGCGTGGACGCTCTACCTACTGGCCACGAATCCGGACGCAAGGGCCACGATGGAGGCCGAGATTAGCGCGGTAGTCGGCGACCGTCCGCCGGGACCAGAGGATTTCCCTAACCTACCGTACTGCCAGCGCGTCTTCAGCGAATCGATGCGGATGTTTCCGCCGGTTTGGATTCTGGGACGAAGGGCACTGGCACCGTATGCGTTCGGAGATTTTTCGGCCCCGAAAGGATCGATTCTCCTCGTCTGCATGGCAGTCCTTCATCGGAGAGCCGAGTTCTTTCCCGACCCCGATCGGTTCTGGCCCGATCGCTGGCTAGAATCTGCGGCGCCAAAATTCGCGTATTTGCCTTTTGGCGGGGGCGGCAGGCTGTGTATCGGAGAGCGCTACGCTTGGATGGAGGGCGTTCTTTGCCTGGCGAATCTGGCGCAACGGTTTCGGATGGACTTGACGCCGGGCAATAAAGTGGAGCCGTTGGGAATGCTGACCCTGCGACCGAAGCATGGCCTGCGGATGTGCCTGAGCGTTCGGAGAGAATAGTACTAGGTGCGCGCTGGTACTTAAAGGCAAGTTCTAGGCCAAGAGTTATCTTGTTGCTGTCCCGGCTAGAAGGCTACTCTTGGCTTCAGGAGAAGCTCAATTGATCCAGCAACTTTACCAGTACTCATATCTTCAGGTCCTCGATTTCCTGACTACGATTGCGTTTCTCCTCAACGGAGTCCAAGAGGGGAACCCTCTAGTGCGGTGGGCAATCCAAGCCGCCCCATCGCCGATCGTTGGCCTGCTGGTGGTCAAGATCGTCGCGGTGGGACTCGGCGTTTACTGTTGGCATCGGGGAAAAAGCGGGCTTTTGACGAAGATGAATGTTGGCTTTGCCGCCCTTATCGCCTGGAACTTGGTTTCGTTGATTATGAAGTCGGCTAATGTAGCCTAGCGCGCCGCGCTGGCGCCTTCCCCGGTCGACTCCGCGACTAACTCGCCGCTCCCGCTAAAGCTATAACCAAATCCCCGCACGCTCCGAATAAAGAGCGGATTGGTCGGGTCCGTCTCCACCTTTTGCCGAAGACGCAGTACGTAAACGTCCACCGTCCGGTCGGTGACCGCGCGGTCGTGTCCCCATACCGAATTGAGCAACTGCTCGCGGCTGAAGACGACCCCAGGGCGAGTCATGAGAAACTCGAGGAGTCGGAATTCGGTGGCGGTTAGTGTCAGTTCCCCGCCCCGCAGGAAGACGCGGCACGCGTTCCGGTCAAGCTCAAGGCCGCCAGCTTTCAACGTGCGGACAGGCTGCACTTGCCCGCGAAATTGAATTTTGATCCGAGCGATCAGCTCGCGCACGAAGAACGGTTTCACAATGTAATCGTTCGCACCCAGTTCCAGGCCGACTATCCGATCGGTTTCGGTCGCCCGGGCCGTTAGAAAGATCACCGGCGTGTTCGCCAGATCAGGATGGATCCGAATCGCCTTACAAATTTCCAGCCCGTCGGAGTCCGGGAGCATGATGTCGAGGATTACTAGGTCCGGCCGCTCCCTCCTGCAGAGCTCAAGAGCGCCTTTGCCTGTCTGAGAACCGGCAAACGCGTAGCCCTCTTTTTCGAGGTTGTACTTGAGCAGCGCGAACAGGTCGCTATCGTCCTCGATCAATACAATCTTTTTCATAACCCCTCCAACATACAGCGAGAACTGTTTCAAACGCATTACGAAACGGTTAACTGTGAGCGAATATCGCTGTGTTCGCTCATTCCTAGGTCGTCATGGGGAAGGGTGAATGAAAACTCTGACCCCCGGCCGACTTCACTCTGCACTCTGACTTCCCCGCCCTGGGCTTTTACCAGGTGCTTGACGATAGCCAAACCGAGTCCCGTCCCGCCGAGTTCCCGGGAGCGAGCCTTGTCGACGCGATAGAAACGCTCAAACAACCGGGATAGGTCTTCCGGAGGGATTCCGATCCCGGAGTCCTGAACAAAAATTTCAGTAAACGGCAGGGGCGCGAGGTCGCGAACCCCAACCACGATGGCTCCATTTTCGGGTGAGTACTTTAAGGCGTTATCAATGAGATTCGTGAGTACCTGGTTGACGGCTTCCGAGTCGCAAAACGCTTCCGGTGCCCCTTTCGTGGGTTGGAAGTGCATTGTCAGATTCTTGCGTTGGGCCAAAGGCAGCATGGAATCGAGTGTGTCTTGAACGAGCGAGTGGACGCTGTAGGAAGCAAATTGGAACTTCTGCTGCTTCATTTCGACCCGGGACAGGGTCAACAGATCGGCCGTGAGGTTGCCGAGGCGTTCGGCGTTTTGGCGAATAATGCCCAGGAAGCGGACGTTGTGCTCCGGTTCATGGATCGCCCCATCAAGCAGCGTTTCAGTGTAGCCTTGGATTGAGGCGAGCGGAGTGCGAAGCTCGTGGGAGACGTTGATAACAAAATCCTTCCGAATCCGCTCCAGTTTTTCGAGTTCCGCGTGTTCGCGCTCGAGTTCCTGAAACATACCTTCTAACGTCTCACCGGTTTCGTTGAGTTTACGTTCCAGTAAGCCGAGTTCGTCGCCGCCTGGGCGAGCCAGTCGAGCCTGAAAATTACCCTTCGCCAGTTCGGCCGAGTACTCGATAATGCTCCCCAGCCGTCGAGAGACCCAGCGCGCAAAAAGCGCCGCGAGCAAAATAGCGGGCAGAAAAGCGAGCGCGGTCGAGCCCAGCATGCGACGGCGAATGGCGTCTACCTGGCTTTGGATCTCCGACAGCGGAACCGCCAGGCGGAGCGCTCCTTCCGGGACCGGCACGGCGACGTAAAGAAAGGGGACCCCGAGCGTCGGGCTCTGTCGGCGGGTGGAACCGGTTTTACCGGCCAGCGCCATTTGGACCTCCGCCCGGTTGGCATGATTCTCCATTTTGTCGGCTGCGGCTTCGGAATCCGCGAGTACGAGTCCGTCTCGGGCGATCAGCGTAAGCCGGCCACGGGCGGCAGCGGCGTAGCGCTTAAACTGCGTAGGATCGCTGGGCAGGGCAATAGCCAGCATGTTGCCTTTGTCGATCAGTTCGCGTTCCAGGGTTTCCAGGTAAGTGGACTCGGCCACTTTGGAAGCGAAGAAATCGACCGCCACAAGGGCGACAACCAGAAGACCCAACACCGCGCCGATCAATTTGAAAAATATTTTGCCAGTCAACGGTGAGACTCTCCCGGGTTTAATTGTAGCTAGAGTACTCAAACGACCACACTGCAACAGAATCCGTTACGGGGCAATGAACTTATGGTTTGAGGTCGATGACGGTATACGTTGGAACGATCGGCAGTGAAAATTCCGTGGTTTCGGCGGTGACAATGAGGTCCTTCGGCTCCACCGATCCGGCCGAAGTGTAAAGCCGGAGCGAGGGATAACGTCCGAGGAGTCGGACGCGCAGGCCTTCGACGTTGCGGTTGCCGTAATTGAGCAGGGTAATGCGGCGGCCGGTGGCGTTACCAGACAGGCCGGCAATAACGACATCAGAGCCGTAGATACGGAGTAGACGTTTGTCGTCGCCGAGCTTTTGGCGGATCTGGTAGGCATAGGCCGAAGGATCGCCGGACTGCGGCTTAACGTTCAGATCGAGCTTCGGGTCGGGTGTCGAGACGACGCGAAACAGTAAATTGCGGCGCACAAAAAGATTGAGGTTCTCTCCCGCCGCGGAGGAGCCGTCGTCGACGAAGCCGATATTGGCTAGGGGCGGCAGAGTCGAAGCGGGGATCGTCGCTAGAAGTTTGGCCGCTTCAGCGAATTTGGGCCAGTCTTTGGCGGCCACCTTCATGATTACGGCGACGCCGTAGGCATGGGCTTCCGCCGCGGCCAGCACGGGATTGGCCGGCTCCATATAGGCCGGGGCCTTCAGCCCGCGGACATACTGCCAGCCGTTCGAGTCCACCCAGGGGGCGTTGGACGCCGAGGCCCGATTCATCCGGTATTGAACTCCCGGGCTGGGTACCTTCGTGACCACTGGCAAAGCCATCGCACAGGCACCAGCTGCTTTCCACGCGTCGAGCGCTTCGGGCATGACGTAGACGCAGTCAATGCCCAGGGACTTCAATTGCGGAGCCGACGTTGGCGGTGCGTCGGTAAATAAACTGATCAGAACGAGAGCTAGCATTTAGAGAGAGATCTGCCGGAAGTCAATTTTCTTCTTATCGTACTCGCCGAGGCCGAGCGTGGCGGCGTATTCGATGTGGCCGGGTTCGCGAATGAACCGGTTGAAATTCGGCCCGGATTTCCGTTCGCCAGCTTTAATCAGGTGTTGCGGGGAACGGTCCCAAACGCTGACGGCACCCTTCAGCCTTCGCTGGTCTTCGATGATGTCCAGCAGAATGCGATCCATCGCGACCGGATCCGTGCCGAACATCATTTTTCCCGGATAGAAACGGAATTCTTTGCTGGGTGAGAAAGGGCCGCCATGCCAAACACCCTTCAGTCCGTCCATTACGTGAAGTACGGTACGGGAGCGCACAGGTTCGACGGTGGCTAGCTTACCGATGAAGGAAAACGTGTTGGTCTTCTCAAACCGATGTGACCGCGCGACGTTATGGAAGTTGCCGTAGGCGATGTTCTTCAGACAGCCCGTAACTCCGGAAGCGCCGTGATCCTTCATGTTCGGGATGTTGATAAGCTTCGTGAAGTTCTCCGAAACTTGCCGGATAATGTTCGATCGCGTATCCTCCTCGCCGAAGAAATCGACCTCGACGTAGGTCTTCGCATCATAGCCGTTGAGGGCGTCGCGGAGGGCCGAAGCCGCCAGGATGTGGACGCCGGCGGGGACGTACTTTTGATAACCGACCGAGTCCATTTGGTCTTGGAAGCGTTCGTAGATCCAGATATTCGAGGGTTTGACGCCGGTTAGGATGAGTTGGCGAACCGTCTCAGCGACGACGACGGGATGGGAGCAGATTGCCGGTGCGCCCGAACAATTGACCTTGAGTCCGACGACATCTTGCGGATCGACGAAGCGTCGCCACGCGGTGCGAAGATCCTTCTCCCCGGTCAGGGAGAGCATGCCCCGGCTCATCATTTCCTGGACGGTGGGGACGTCAACCGCCTCCGTCGCAGCGTCGATGGACTTCGGCGCATAGACCGAGGTGACCCGGCCGCGGAAGGCCCCCGGCATACCCGGTTGAGCCCAAGGTTGATACGCGGATTGGACGCGATACTGGGGCAGATCAGCGTTGGTTGCCGCTAGAGCGGCCCCGGCTGCGAGGGGGGAGAGAGTCAAAAACCGTCGGCGTCGCATACAATGCAACGTAGCATGAACAATCCTTCAAAATCACGACGAAATTTGCTGACTGCCGCGGCCGGTTTGGCCGGAGCGGCTGCCGCGCAGGCGCAAACCCCGGGGAAACCGGAGAAGAAAGTGCACTACAAGGGGGCTAAGCCGAAGTCCACTCCGCTGTTCAACGGAGCCGTTTCCTTCGGGAATTTGCTATTTATCGCCGGAAAGGGCGCCCATTTCGAAGGGGACATTAAGGCCCATACCAAGCACGTGCTTGACGAAGTGGAAAAGGAACTGATCAACGCAGGGTCGAGTATGAACAAGGTTCTGAAGTGCAATGTTTACCTGAACGACCTGAAAGACTACGCTGGAATGAACGAGACGTTCAAAGGGCGGTTCGGCGAGGAGCCGCCAGTGCGGACGACGATTGCCGCCGCCGGAGGGATTCCCGGTAATTCGCTTGTGGAAATCGATGTGATCGCTTATATCTAGAAGCCGTAGAGGCGTTCAACGCGAATGTAGTCTGCCACCGCGGGGGGAAGCTCTCTAGGCATCTCACCGCGGGCTAGGTCGGCCCGGATGCGGGTAGAGGAGACGTCAAGCTCCAGCGTCTCGAGCGGCAAAACGCGGGCACCGGCAGGAACGGCATAGGCGATGCCGGGCCGCGAAACCACGATGAACGTCACAAGGGCGACGACGTCCTGCCAGCGATGCCAAAGAGTAATCTCAGCGAAAGCATCGGCACCGATAAGAAAGAACCAT
>JBKJLJ010000184.1:0-2989 GCA_046597015.1 Bryobacteraceae bacterium | reverse complement strand
CTGAGACGTGTCTTTGCTCTTGCCTTGTAGTTCTAGCAGGGACGTGGAGCCTGCGCCCGTGGGAATTTGCGCTTGCACATCGACGCGGCCTGATGCGCAGACAGCCTGAAGGGCTTCTCCAGCCCGGTCTAATGAGTTGAGGAGGGCCTCGGAGATGTCATGCCCGGTAGTTGCAGCATGGTTACGCACGAAGCGCACGAACGAATCTTGGGCCAATGGTTTCTCACGGCACGGGTTGCATCCGCTGACTGTAGCCCACGTGCGGTTAAGAAATTGTTAAAGAGGCGGCCCTGGCTGATGCGCCCGATGCTTCAATTCTTCCACTCCAATAACACTCCATTAAGATGTGGTGCGCGTAGGGAGTTTCGGAAGTTGCTGAATCCATTAGACCTGGATTCACCGCCATGAACGCCATTGTTCTTTATTTACAACAGACGCTCATTTTCCCAAGCTGGACGTCGTGGGTTCGAATCCCATCTCCCGCTCCATTTAGAATCACTAATTAGGCTGAGTGAAACCGTAACTCCATCTCCCGCCTATCCCGCCGGGCCCCGTCCGGCAGCGTGGTGGCTATCGCCGCCACATACTCCCGCCAAGGCGTGTATGCCATCCCCAACTCCCGCTTACTCCTCCCGTTATCCACCGCCGACATCCACCGCCCGCTAAACGGCGAGCAATCCAGCAGCAACCCCGCCGCCTCCAACGCCGCCCGCTCGACCCGCACCAACCGTAACGGCTTCCCCGCCAACCGCGCTAACTCCTCCAAAAACTCCTCAATCTCCGGCCCCTCATCCTGCGACAAATTGAACGCCCGGCCCAACCCAACCTCGCTCTCCGCCAGCATCCCAATGCACCGCGCCACATCCCCGCCATAAACATGGTGCAACCGCAAATGCGGCCCCGCCGGCACCAAGATTGGCCCGCCGTCCCGGAGCCTCCCCCAGTACGCCGCCATCCGGCTGTAGTGGTCCCGCTCACTATTCACCATCGGCAACCGCAACACCGTCACCGGCAACCCCACCGCAAACAACGCCTCCTCCGCCGCCCTCTTCTCCACGCCGTACAGCCAATCCCCATAATCCGCGCTGCCGGCCCCCGGATCCGCCATCACAGGACCCTCATAATCTTCCTCGCGAAACGGACGCTCCAACCCCTCCCGGACCAAGTACACCTGCCCCGTACTCAGCATCACATACCGCCCCACCCGATCCGCCAAAACCCGTCCCGCCAACTCCCCTTCGGGCCCGGTGTACAAGGTTGTATCCACCACCAAATCAAAGCTCCGCCCTCCCACCGCTCGTTTCAAATCCTCCTCGCTTCGCCGATCCCCCAGCACTCGCTCTACCCCTTCCGGCAAGGACGCCGCCGTTTGCCCCCGGTGAAAAATGGTGACCCGGAACCCCTTCTCCACCAATTCCTGAACAATTCCCGGACCCAAGTTCCGCGTCCCGCCAATCACCAGTGCATGCATTGCAAAATCCCTCTCGTCGCTCTACGTTCCGAACCCAAAACGCCGCGCCAATTTCCGCATTGCCGCATCATACCTCACCCCCCATTCGCTAAACTCAGGTCAATGCTCATTTGCCCCGTCCGCGACTGCCAACAGGCCCTCGCCCCCGCGGACCGCCGCCTCCTCTGCCCTCGCGGCCACTCCTTCCACGTGGCCCGCACCGGCTACACAAACCTGCTCCAACCCCAGGACCGCCGCTCCAAAAATCCCGGCGACACCGCCGCCGCAGTCGCCGCCCGTCGCCGCCTTCACGACCGAGGCGTCACCGACCCCCTCCTCACCGCCATCGCCACCCTCGCCGCCCCCACCCCCCAGGACGTAGTCCTCGACGCCGGTTGCGGCGATGGCTTCTACCTCGGCTCCCTCGCCCAACAGTCTGCTTGCCAGGCCCATGGAGTCGACATCTCCGTTCCTGCCGTCGACGCGGCCGCCCGTCGCTATCCCTCGTGCCAATGGATCGTCGCCAACGCCGACCGCCAAATCCCTTACGCCGACGCCACCTTCTCGCTCGTCCTTTCCATCACCGCCCGCATGAACGCGCCCGAGTTCCGCCGCGTCCTTCGCCCCGACGGCCGCCTTCTCGTCGCCATCCCCGCACCGGAGGATTTAATCGAACTCCGCGGTGCCACCCGCGACCGCGTCGAGCGCACCGTCGAAACCTTCCGCCCCGCCTTCACCCTCTCGACCCACCAACGCGTTACCACCGCTGCGGACCTCCCCCCCGCTTCTGTCCTCGACATCCTCCTGGCGATCTACCGCCCTCTCCAGTCCAACCCGCCCACCGCCACCCGCGTCACCTTCAGCCTGGACTTACTGCTCTTCAATCCCGCCTAGCGCCAAGGCTCACAGTTCACCGTGCTCGTCAGCTTCATCCCTTGGCCCGTTACGTCCTTCCCCATCTGCCCATCCATCGGACCTCCGCGAAACGTCAGGGTCGCCGCAGCGACGTCGCGGCTCCAGCGTCCACTCGGCTTCTTATCCCCATCCAGGTAAGAGCCATCCGCCTGCAAATAAAACGCGAGCCCCGCCAACAATCGTCCGCCGGTCCCGTAACAAGCCCACTGCCCGATATGGAACTGCGCTGGTGCCGCAGAGGTCGCAATCGGCGTCGCCGCTGCCCGGGTTCCGCTCAAAGTAGCCAGCGGAACCGAAGACACTCCAGCCGCTGGATTCTTCTCGCACTTCGACGCGGCTCCCGTTGGGGTCATTCGTCCCTCGGCCTGCCAATCACCCATCGCATTCCGCGTCAATTGAAAAATCCATCCCTCCATCCGGCCGATACAAGTCTCGCCATAGAACCGATTCGCCGGGTAACCCGGACCATAATCCCGGATCAGTCCCGTCACGCTGAACGGATAGGCATTCCCATTTTTCGCCCCTGCCTTGACCTCTTGAAAGAGCACCTGTCGCTCAGTTGACCCAGTGGGCCGCAACGCAAGCAGTTGCTTCTCCAGCACTTGCTGAAAAACAGCCCCCGAT
>JBKJLJ010001036.1:0-8175 GCA_046597015.1 Bryobacteraceae bacterium | reverse complement strand
CGGCCGGTGGATGGGCGGGATATCTCGACGCTGCTGGCGGGGAAGGCGAAAGAGATGGATCGGGAAGTGGTGCTTTATTTTGATGGGGTGTACGTGCAGTGCGCGCGGTGGGGGAAGTGGAAGTTGCATGTGGCGCGGTACAACAACGTGACCTATAGCCCGGCACCGGCGGCGGGGCGGAAAAATATTCGGTTGGCGAATCCGGAGCTATATGATGTTGTGACCGATCGGGATGAGAGTTTCGATGTGGCGGCGGAGAACCCGGAGGTGGTGGCCCAGATCCGGGATAGAATAGAAAAATTAATGATGGGTTTTCCGGAGGATATTCGGAAGGCACATGCTGCGACGCAGGCGGGGGAGGGATCGCCCAGTCCGGCGGGGGCAGTTTCAAGGTAGAGGAGAGATTATGCGGATTTTGATTTCGTCGGTACTTCTGACATTGGCCGTGACGGGGGCGGCAATGGCGGCTGAGGATGGGTTCGTTTCCCTATTTGACGGGAAGACGTTGGCGGGCTGGCAGCTCGTGGGGGGGCGCGGGCCCGGATATGTCGTCGAGAACGGGACGATCGTGTGTCCCAAGGATGGGGGAGGGAACCTGTACACGGGGAAGCAGTATGGGAACTTCATTTTCCGGTTTGGATTCAAAATGGAACCGGGGGGGAACAACGGGGTCGGGATTCGGGCACCCTTGACGGGAGATGCGGCGTATCAGGGCATGGAGATCCAGATTTTGGATCATGACCATGAGCTATACAAGGGCAAGATCAAGCCGACGCAACGGCATGGGAGCGTTTACGACGTTTTTCCGGCCAATGGGGAGGCGTTGAAGCCGGCGGGGCAGTGGAACGAGGAAGAGATTCGAGTCGATGGGTCGAAAGTTACCGTGACGCTGAACGGAAAGGTGATTTCAGATGCTGATTTGTCTACGGTGACGGATCCGGCGGTGTTGAAGAAGCACCCTGGTTTGTTGAGGAAAACAGGGTATTTGGGGTTCCTGGGGCACGGCTCGCGAGTGGAGTTTCGAAACCTTAGAGTAAAGGAACTGTAAATATTTTTGGATTTTGCGTCCTGAACCGCTCGCCTTTCTCGCTACCTCTTATGAGGGTTCCCGTCCGAGTCGTTGGTCCTGCAGAGTATGGCTAAAGTACCTGCTGGCTGCGGTCGCCGAAGATCCTGGATAACGAAAAGGCGGAGCGGTTAGAAAAAGTGTAACGGTAAGACGCCGGTCAGCACATCCCCTATTTAGGGGACAACACGCAAAATCCAATCATGTTTTTTGATCAATTTGATAAATTGACGCGAGCGATCTATCAGGCATCTCGTGAGGCGACGCTATGGCCGGAAGTGCTGCGTCAGATCTGCGAGCTGATGGGTTGCACGACGGGTAGCTTTTGGATGTTATCTCGCCGGAACGCGGAGTTAAATACGACGTGTTTTTGGGGGCAGAGCGAGGAGGCCCGGCAGGAGTATCAGGACAAGTGGTTGGCGCAAGATCCTTGGCTATTGCGGTTGGAACGGTTTCCAGCGGAGGAGGGAGTTTTTTCGCCCTCGGAGAGCGTGATTACCGACGCTGAGTTGGAGGCGACTGCTGTTTATCGGGAGTACCTGGGGCCACATGGGCTTCACTATGGCGGGGGGGCGTGGATTTCCAGGCGGCGGGAGTTGGAGTCGTTTTTGACTTTGATTCGGCCGAAGTCGGCGGGGCCGTTGACGGACCACGAGTTGTCGATGGGGACGCGGATTGTGGGCCATATTCGACAGAGCGTGGCTTTGCTGGAAGCGCGATTGGAGGCGTTGCGGGGATGCGCTGGATTGCGGATTTGTTTTGAAGCTTTGCCGTACGGCGTGGCGTTTTTGGATTCCGACGGGCACATTCTGGATCAGAACAAGGGATTTAAGAAAGTGGTGGCGAAATGCAAGGGTATGGAGTTGGTGGGTGACCGGCTGATGTTAACGGAAGGGGGCTCGGTAGAGCCGGAACGATGGTTGCGTTCGTTTGCGCTTCCGCGAGCGCGGCGGGGGACGCCTCTCTGGGTGACGGTGCGGCCAATTCCGACATGGGAGAAACACCCGGTGGGGCTGCCGCAGGTGGCGGCGATCATGGAGATTCGAGACCCGGAACGGCGGGGGTCGGCAGATACCGGCCACTTGGAGCAATTGTTTGGGCTTACGCCAAGCGAGGCTCGATTTACGTCCAAATTAGCCGGGGGAATGTCAGTGAAGGAGGCGGCGGAACGGTTAGGGATTGCGGAGCAGACGGGGCGGACGCATTTGAAGAGGGCGATGTCGAAGACGGGGACGAAGCGGCAGGCGGAGTTGATGGGACGGATCAGTTCGCTGGATTGAACTCGATGGCGGATTCGGCGCCGAACCGGCGGTAATCGGAGTAGATTTGTTCGGTTTCGAGGAGGATTTGACTTTTGCCACGGCGGATTTGACGATGGAGGTGGATGCGGCCGGTGAGGGGTAGGTCGTGATGGAGAAGCGCTTCGTGGGTGACGACGGAGCCTTCAGGGAAGCCGTTCCAGCTGCGGCGAACGCGGGATTCTTCCTTGAGGAGGAAGTGGGTCTGCTGGTCGATCCAGAGGGTGGCGTCAGAGGCGGACATTCCTGCCTCACGGGACACGTTTTCGGGGGAGGCGGGGTTGAGATGGGCCTCGAGGACCCAGCATTTGCGACCGAGGACGGTGGCTTCGCCCTTGAGCGTGAGGGTGTGATTTTGGGGGAGATCCTCCACCCGGAACGCAATACGGTGGGAGGCAGTGGGACGGTCAGTGGGCTTGATTGGTTTGCCGTTGCGGGCGACGAGGCGGAAGACGCGTCTTCCTTTGACGACGAAGACATCGAAGGTGTTCCAGTCGGTTTGGCTCCGCTTGCCGGGGAGTTCGGCGCGGTAGTAGCGAATATCTTCGCGGCCGAGGTAGTCCTTGACGCGAGGGTACAAATCCTTCTTGGTTTGCAGGACCTGATCAAGGAGGGCTCGAGGATCTTGCGCGCAGAGCACATGAACGCAGAGAAGTAGGATGGAGGTGCGGGTCGGAATCGAACCGACGAATGAGAGTTTTGCAGACTCTGGCCTTACCACTTGGCTACCGCACCGCACAAAGCATGAGCTACATTCGAACATAGCAACCAGATGCCCGGGAGTCAACCCAGCGACGAGAACGAATTGGTGTTTGTGTGGCCGATCACGGACACGTTGGACCTGCATACGGTACCGGCGCGAGATGTGGTGGGGGTGGTCGAGGCTTGGCTGGAGGAGGTTAGGGCGCGGGGATTTGTCGCTTTGCGGATTGTCCACGGGAAGGGAATAGGAGTGCAGCGGGAGGCGGTGCGGAAAGTCCTAAGCCGGACCTCGTTTGTGGAGAGTTTTGAGGATGCGCCGATGGAGGCGGGAGGATGGGGGGCGACGGTGATTACGCTTCGCCGGCCGGGCCCTGAAAAATAGATGTGTAACGATTTTTCTCAGCCTCGCTTCTTTTAAAGGAGAACGCTATCGGCGTTCCAATTTAAAACAGGAAGGTAAACCATGGGCGGCAACAGCATTTTTTATTTGATTGGAGTAGCGGTAGTGATTATTGTGATCCTCAAGTTTGCGGGGCTTTGGTAGAAGCGACCAAAGCGTCAACCTTGTGGATCGGAGGGTGATTATGCTTTGTAGTCTCGACTCTCCAAGCGATGAAGCGCGGAAGAAGGCTTGAAAGGGCACTCGAATCCCGTGGGTTGCCGGCGTGCTTTTATTTAGACGGGCGCGAGTCGGTTGGGGTGGTGGCGCGGCGGGTTTGATACCAGCGTTTGATGACGTCCATGGCGGGTTTGTTCCAGGGGGTCATGGAGTTATCCTGCGGGCCGCCGAAGCCGTTGGTGCCGAGTTTCCACCAGAAGACCCCGGCGAACCAGGGTTTTGGATAGAAGGCCGAGAGAAGCGCGTTGTAGGCGTTCGCTTGGGCTTGGAGATGGACGGGTCGGGCGGAGCGGTCTTCCCAGGGGGTGCGGTGGGAGTTAGGGGCGGCGGCGTAGCCTGCTTCAGTGAAAATGATGGGTTTGCGATATTTTTGGTGGAGCGCTTCGAGTTTACTAGCAAGAGGTTTGGTGTCGAGGTCGTCGGGGAGGGGGTAGTAGTTATCGAGGCCGATGTAATCGAGAACGTTCCAGAAGGTGATGCGTTCGAACTCTTCCCCGTGGTTGGCAGCGTAGGTGAGGGGACCTTTAAAGTGGGCTTTAACGGCCTGGATAAGGGCTCGGAACTCGGTTTCGTGGACGGTGGCGTATTGAAGTTCGGTGCCGATACAGAAGAGGTCGGCGTGGATGGTAGAGGCTAGTTTGCTGTAATGGACGAGCATGGCGCGGTATTGGGTGAACCATTCGCGGCGTTTGGTGGGGTCGGCGAGGTCGATCGGTTTGTTCGGCCAGATTTGGGGTTTGAGCACTACCTTCATTTTTCTTTGATGGGCGGCGGCGGCGGCGGCGGTAATGCCGGCGTCGGATTCCCAGGAGCGTTCATTGCCGAACATGATTTTGGTTTCGCCGCGGGGGGTGAAGGCGAAGGGGATGAGGGCTACGCTGTCCACGGCGAATAGGGAGAGTCGGTCGAGTTGGGCGATGGCTTCAGGGGATTCGTAGCGAACGCCTCGTTCGGCGGTGAAGGAGACGCCGCGAAAGAAGAGGGGTTGGGCTTGGAGGGAGAGAGCGAGTAGAAAAGCAGAAAGACGCATGGGAACGGCTCCAGGCTTAGGATACGCTAGAAATCAGATGCACAAGGCACGGATCATATTGTTCACGCTGTTGGCGACGGCAGCGTTAGGATTGCGGGGGCAGGACCGGCCGGTGGTGGCCGTGGTGGGAGATCTGCCGCGCGTGCAGGAGATGAAGCGGCAGTTGGTGAAGCTATACACGGTGGTGGACGTTCCAGTGAAGGGGTTGCCAGTGTTTCCGCCGTCGGGGGTGGCTTACCGGGAGGACGGGGAGGCGCATCGAGTGTGGCGGGAGTTGCATGTGATTGCGCCGGATGCGGTGGTGATGCTGAATGATTTCCCGGGGCTGGTGGAGGCTTTGCGGGGGAAGGTGCCGGTGACGCGGGGGGCACCGTTTGACCGGCCGAAGAAGTCGCTGCTGCGGTTGGAGATGGAAGCGCGTTTGGGGCGGACGCCACGTCAGGTATTGGAGCAGTTGGGGGCGGTGTATGGAAGGGAGTTAAAAGAGGTGGTGTATATCCCGGCGTTCGCGGTGATGGGGCAACTGGTGCTGGGGAATCGGGAGTTGGTGGACCGGCTGGTGGCTCCCTATCTGGATGGCCGGCAGGATTCGTTGGCGAAGGCTACGGGGAGCCATGGGAGTGGGCATTTGTTGTTTGCTGCGTTGGGAAAGACGGAGCGGGTGAAGGCGGCGGCGGCAATCATTGCACCCTTACATAACGAGATGAGCGATTCGGTGTTTATGGCGTGTCCGATCCTGGGTGCGGCGGGGGAGTACGAGAAGGCGATTGCGCATTTGCGGTTTATGGAGAAGCTGTGTCTGCGGGGGGACGGGATTTATCGGCATTCGCCACTCGATGAGACGGCGTGGGGGCGGGGGAACGCCTTTGCTTTGTTAGGGCAGGCGCTGTTGCTGGAGACGATGGGGAAGCCGGATTCCCGCGTTCTGGATAGTTTTCGGGCGTTGGCGATGGCGTTGCTGAGCAAGCAAGATGGCCAGGGGATGTGGCACCAGGTGATTGACCGGCCGGAATCGTATGCGGAGTTTTCTGCGACGGCGATGATTGCGGCTTCGTATAAGAAAGGAATTCGGGCGGGTTGGTTGGACGCCCAGACGTTTCACCCAGCGGTGGAGGCGGCTTGGCGAGCGGTGTTGGCGCGCACCGGGACGGACGGGACGGTGATGGATGTGTGCGAGTCGACGGGAAAGCAGAAGTCGTTGACGGCGTATTTGGAGCGAGCGGCAATTTGGGGGCAGGATCCGCGTGGGGGGGCGATGGCGATGTTGCTAGCGGGAGAGATGATGAAGCCCTAAGGGTTTTTGGGTGGGGCGATTTCTTGTTACGGGCCGGTTGCAAACGCCGTGGAGCGGTATACTGAAATTTAGGAAAGAAGATGAACGCAGGTCAGAAGAATGAAAATTTTAAGGTCGTCGCCGCTTGAAACGCACGGGCGGTGACGATTCTCTCCGTTGTTCGTTCTGCCACAAGAGCCAGGACGTTGTGGGGAAGCTCATCTCTTCGCCGAGTGACTACCCGCGGGCGTACATTTGCGATGAATGCATCGCCGTATGCAATTCGATTTTGGAAGATGACCGGGCCGAACACACGAGTGCGACCCCGCAGAAGCTGCCGAAACCGCTGGAGTTGAAGGAGTATTTGGACCAATACGTGATTGGTCAGGACGCGACGAAGAAGAAGCTGGCAGTGGCGGTTTATAACCACTACAAGCGCATCCAGATGAACCGGCAGCGGGGCACGGATGTGGAGGTAGCGAAGTCTAACATTCTGCTGATCGGGCCGACGGGAACGGGGAAGACTCTGCTGGCGCAAACTCTGGCTCGGATTCTCGACGTGCCTTTTGCGATTGTGGACGCGACGACGTTGACCGAGGCCGGGTATGTGGGCGAGGACGTCGAGAACATCATTCTTCGTTTGTTGCAAAACTCGGATTGGGATGTACAGCGTTGCCAGACAGGGATCATCTATATCGACGAGATCGACAAGATCTGCCGGAAGGACGAGAACCCTTCGATCACGCGGGACGTATCGGGTGAGGGCGTACAGCAGGCATTATTGAAGATTCTGGAAGGGACGATTGCGAACGTGCCGCCGCAGGGTGGGCGGAAGCATCCGCACCAGGAGTTCACACCGGTGGATACGTCGAACATTTTGTTCATCTGTGGTGGCGCGTTCATTGGTCTGGACAAGATTGTGTCTCGGCGGGTGGGCAAGCGGCAGATGGGGTTTGTAGATTCCAACGCTCCGGTCGTGGAAGGGAAGCAGGCGAAGGCGACGCCCATCCGTCGTGACGATGAGTTGGTCGTGCAAGAGATTCAGCCGACGGATTTGATTCGTTACGGGTTTATTCCTGAGTTCATTGGGCGTTTACCGGTGGTAGGCGTGTTGAACGATCTCGACAAAGAGACGCTGGTGCAGATTTTGTCGAAGCCGAAGAACGCGATCATCAAGCAATATCAGCGTTTGTTCGAGTTTGAGAATGTCCGCTTAAAGTTTAGTGATGATGCTTTGGAAGCGATTGCGGCTTTGGCGCTCGATCGCAAGGTAGGCGCTCGCGGATTGCGAATGATTCTCGAGGATCTGATGTTGGATCTGATGTACTTCTTGCCCTCCTATAAGAAAGTGAAAGAGTTCCACGTCACCAAAGAGATGGTGCTTTCGCAGAAGATTAACATTGCCCTGCTGGAGAAGGCGGGCTAAGACGGGTTCTACCCTGGGCTTGCGGTCGTTTCCATGGGTAGCCTTGGATTCCAGGGCGCAGCCGCGGAAAGGTGAGCCTTTTTCGCGTCTAGGCGAATCAAGAAGAGTAACCAAATGAGTACCAGAGAGAAATCCGAAACGAAACGGCTGCCTATGATGCCGATCCGCGACGTGGTCATCTTTCCTCACATGATGACTCCGTTTGTCGTGGGAAGAGAGTCCAGCGTGCGGGCGCTTGAAGAAGCGCTGGCGGGCGAGAAGAAGATTTTTCTAGCCACGCAGCATGACGCGAGTGTGGATGAACCGCGTCCCGATGAGATTTACAGCGTCGGTACGATTGCCAACATCGTGCAGAGCTTGAAGCTGTCAGACGGCAATATCAAGGTGCTCGTGGAGGGCTTTGAGCGGGCGAAAGTGATTTCGGTGAGTGCGGAAGATGGTTATTTCCGAGCCACCGTGAAGACGTTTGCCAGCAAGATCGACCCCGGCGTTTCGCTGGAATCGTTGACGACTCGGGTGACGACGCTGTTTGAGCAGTACGTAAAGCTGAGTCAGAACCTGAACTACGAGACCATGATCGCGACGATCAAGGTGGATGACCCGGGGAAATTGGCTGACACCGTGGGTGCGAACCTGCAATTGACGATTGAAGAGAAGCAGGAACTGCTGGAAATCTTCGATCCGATTGACCGGTTGACGCGCGTGGCCGAGATGCTGGACATCGAGATTGAGAAGCTTTCGGTAGACCGTACGATCCAGGG
>JBKJLJ010000970.1:0-4858 GCA_046597015.1 Bryobacteraceae bacterium | reverse complement strand
CGTCGTCTACGATTGGGTTCGATGTGCAGCCCACCGAACGCAATCAGCCCATGCGTTTGCTGTGGACCGGCTTGGAGCTGCCGTTCGACGCTTCGGCCCGCTTGTCGCGTGAGGAGTTCGAAGCCCGGCGTCCGGCATTACCTCATCAAAAGGAGATTTTTGATTGACCGATTTCGAAGTTCGTCTGGTTCGTTGTTTACAGACCGTGTTTCCGTCGCTGAGTGAAGAGCAGGCGCGGGCGGCCACGCAGGATAACGTGGAAGGGTGGGATTCGGTGGCGATGCTTACGCTACTCACCGTGATGGAAGAAGAGTTCGAGATTACGGTTGACTATGACCGGGCGGAGGAACTGACCAGTTACCCCGGCCTGTTGCTTTATTTACAGTCCGTTTAAGGGAACCATGTCGCAACCCATACTGATTGCCGGGGGCGCGGGGTACATCGGCAGCCATACGGCGAAGCGCCTGCGCAGCCAGGGCTACACGCCGGTGGTGCTAGATAACATGGTCACCGGCAACCGGTTCGCGCTGCAATTCGGCCCCTTCTACGAAGGTGCTATTGACGACGCTGCGTTGATCGGGCGCATTGTGGCCGGGCATGGGATTACCGAGGTTATCTTCTTTGCGGCCCATGCGTATGTGGGCGAATCGACCGGAAATCCCGCCAAGTACTACCGCAACAACGTCTCGGCCGCGCTCACTTTTCTGGAAGCTATCCGGCAGGCGGGCATTCGGCGGGTGGTGTTCTCGTCGAGCTGCTCGGTGTACGGCGTGCAAGGCGACGGGCTGATTGTGGAAGAGAGTCCTACGGGTCCGCTGAGCCCCTACGCGGAATCGAAGCTGTTTTTTGAACAGGTCTTGCGTTGGTACGACTCGGCTTATGGCTTGCGATCGGTAAGCCTGCGTTACTTCAACGCTGCGGGTGCGGACCCTTCGGGCGAGATTGGCGAGGCGCACGACCCGGAGACGCATCTGATTCCATTGGCCATTTATGCGGCGATGGGCAAGGGATTATTACAAGTGTACGGCACCGACTATCCGACGCCGGACGGGACGGCGCTACGCGACTATGTGCATGTGAATGACCTGTCCGACGGGCACCTGCGCGCGCTGACTTATCTGCGGGATGGCGGAGCTTCGACGGTGATCAACTTGGGGGCGGGCGTGGGCACGTCGGTGCTCGATGTGATTCGCAACGTGGAGAAAAGTTCGGGCCGGCCGGTGCCGCACAAACTGTTTCCCCGGCGGGTGGGCGATGCGCCATCGCTGATTGCCGACTCCGCTAAAGCCCGGAGGGTGCTCGGTTGGCAACCGGTGGCATCGAGTATCGAAAATATCGTTATGACCGCATGGAATTGGCACTCGCTTCCACGTTGATGCGGGTTCGCACGAGATAAACGGGCCGCCGCTTGGCTTCTTCGAACAGGCGTCCTATGTACTCGCCAAGGATGCCCATGCAGAACAGTTGCATGGCTGAGCAGAACAGCAGCGTGAAGATCAGCGAGGTCCAGCCACGGGCCTGCCGCGGATTGAAGCCGAGGACGGTCCAATCGGCCAGGTACTGCACGATGATCAGGAAGCCGAGCAGCAGGCAGAGCATGCCCATGCCCACGCCAATCATAAGGCTGAACTGCAGCGGCTGATAGGAAAAGTTGATGACGCCGTCGAGCGCCAGTTTGAGCAGCTTGCGAAAGGTGTATTTGGGTTCGCCGGCGAAACGGGATTGGCGTTCATAAGCCAAGCCGGTCTGGCGGTAGCCCACCCAAGTACGCAGGCCGCGCACGAAGCGATTGCGCTCCGGCAGGGCGTTCATGGTCTGGACGACTTCGCCACGCATCACGCAAAAATCGCCGGAATCGAGCGGAATATCGAGCGTTGCCAAGCGGCGGAGGATTCGATAATAGAGATAATAACTGATGCGCTTGAACGGGCCTTCCTTGCGCTTGGTGCGCACGGCATAGACGACGTCGTAGCCTTCGCGGATCTTATCGAGGAACAGCTTCAGAACTTCGGGCGGGTCCTGCAGGTCGGCGTCCATGACGGCGACGATATCGCCCGAGGCGTGATCGAGGCCGGCGGTGACGGCGGGTTGGTGGCCGAAGTTGCGGGTGAGGCTGAGGACTTTGAAGCGGGGGTCGCCGGCGGCGATCTCCTGGCAGAGGGCGAGCGTGCGGTCACGGCTGCCGTCATCGACGATGATGAGTTCGTGGGTATCGCCCCAATCGGCGGCGGCGGCGGTGATGCGCCGGTAGAGTTCCTCTATGCCTGTCTCTTCGTTGAACGCGGGGATGACGATGGAGATCATGGTAGTTCGAGCAGAGTAAACGCGCCGATATCCATTTGGCGCCGGATCTCCGGTTGGAGGGCGGACACGCCCCCGGGGTAGTAGTAGGGGAGGCGGTTGGAAGGCAAAAGCAGATGGCGCACTTGATAGCGGTTCATGAAGTTGAGTAAGTCCGCTTTGGAGGAAGCGGGCGGCGAAAGCGCGGAAACACCGGTGTAGTAGGTGAAATAGTAAGGCTTATGGGAGATGATTCGTTCTCCAGGCAGTTGGGCAGCGACTTGGCGCGCTACGCTCCGGAAGTCGCTCCATTCCTGGACGGGTTGGGTTTGTTCATTCCAGATTCGGGCATCCTGAGGAACCAGCACCGCCATCAGGTAGAGGCCGCACGCTGCGGCCAGCGGCCAAGCGGCGCGATAGTGGGCTAGCGGCAATAGCGCCCAGATCAGCAAGGTACAAACGCTGAAGCTGATATAGCGAAGTTCGAAGCTTTCGCCACGGGGGATCAGGCTGACGGCGGAGAGGACAAGGATGATCGCTCCGGCCTGCAATTCGGGGGTGCGCAGCAAGCGCCGTTGGAACCAGGTGGCGAGCGCGAAGATGAGGATCAGAAAGACGGCGGCCAACTTACTCCAGTCCGAGAGTTGGGCGAGGAAGAGATAGACCAACGGCTTTACGCTTTGGGCGCAATGGGTGAGGAACTGGGGGAGTTCCTTAGTGAATACGTGGCTGGAAGGAGCCGGGGGGGTGAGACCGCGCCAATATTGATCCACATCAACTCCAGCCCTGTGCGCGGCGTAGTTTTGAATCCAGTAGAAATAGGAGTCCGAGCGGAGTGGCGTGCCCCAGACGCGGTAGTTGTGCACCAGCCAGGGGGATATAACGGCCGCGCCGGCCGCGCCGAGGAAGAAGAGGCGTACCATCATTGCCTTGATCGGCATACTGCGACACATCCACCAGAGCAGGCCGGGAATGACGAGGGCCGAGGTGGACCGAGTGAGCCAGGCCAACGCAAACGCGGCACCTACCCAGAGCCATTGGACAGGCTTCCCTGCCCTCGCCACCAGCCACGCCATGGCGATCAGCAGAGCGGTGGAAAGCGCGTCCGGCAGGATGGATAAAGAGTCTTTCCAATTGGAAGGAAACATGCCGATGGCGGCGGCGGTCAAGAGGGAGAACCCCACGGAGTGGCCGAACTGCCGCAGGAGCAGATAGAGGAAGAGGAGCAGTAAGGAACTGGCGATAGCCGACACGGCAAGGCCGGAGCGAGCGGGTTCAAAAGAGGTAAAGAAGGAGACCGCCGCGAGCGCCGTGGGATACAGCGGATTGGCGTTATGGAACGGCATGGGCAACGTGGCCGGGTTGAGAAATAGCAGCCAATGCGCTGGGTTGACGTAGCCGTGTCCATCCCGGACCTGACCGGCCACGATGGAGATATAGGCGCTATCGTGACTGAAGCCGCCGGTCACATCGGCATCGGCGGGTAGCAACGAGAGTCGAACCAACGTATATACCAGTAGCAGTGCGAGACCAACAACCGGCTTGGCCGCCCGGGACGTGCCGTCTACACTGTTCATGCTGCTGGGAGCCTCGAAGGAAGAAACAACATGTGGGTCAACCGCTAGTGTCGCAGAATCGAAGAACCCGCGAAGTGTTGGGCTTCGCGGGCTTTGATTTTACGGAATCGCCACCAGAATGCCGCTTTGCGCCACTGTTTGGTTGGAAGCGTTACGGTAGTTGATCCGGTAGTAGGTTGCTCGTCCCGCGGTGGCCGGGATGTAGAGCGTGCAGCCACCGGCGCAGGCCTGGGAAACCGACAAGGAGCCGAGTCCGGACGTGAAGCCGAACTCAGCTACCACATTGGTAATGGAAGTCCAGGAAGAGGGCGGCTTCACCGCTACGGTGACCGTGGCGCCGAAGCCACCGGTACTAGCGGTTTGGAAGGACCCCGTTCTCCGGCCGCCACACAGGACGCGGTAGTAATAGGTGGTACCTGCCGTCAGGCCGCTGATGGCCACGGTCCGGGTTGCCGACCCTGCCGGGCTCACCGTCCGGCTCACCGGGCCGGCAAAGGTAGCGTCCGTACTCACATCGGCGGCACAGGTTCCAGTGAATGCCGAGGCGAAGCTGAGCGCAACGTGTTGATCGCCGGCCTGCACCGTCACGGCGCCGAAAAGCCCCTGCGCCCGCTCGAGATCGAACAGGTTGGGCCCCATGCTGGCACCGTCGGAGGCCGGACCGCTTAAGCCGGTTACGACCGAGGCGCCGGAGCGGAACGGCGAACTAGCCTTCAACCGGAAGTTGCCGCCGGCCGGGTCTTCGAATTGAATCCCGTCTTCCACCGCTTGCCAGAAGTTATTCGATGGGTAGTTGGCCGGATTCTCGTTCGAGTTATTCACAAGCGCATTCCGTTCCATCCGCCAACCGTTCCAGCCGCAGGCCAGACTGACGGTGCCCCCGGCGCAACCGGGGGTAACCAGGCCGCCGTAGGTGTTGGCAACGTTGTGCCAGACGATGTTATCCCGGAAGTCGAGCCCGGCGCTGGGGCCGTACTGCTCCCAGAGAAAGCCGGGCCACA
>JBKJLJ010000762.1:0-6818 GCA_046597015.1 Bryobacteraceae bacterium | reverse complement strand
CCTTTCCTCCCGATTCTCTCGATCCTGTTCTGCTTCATCCTCATGCTCAGCCTGCCGCTCGAAACCTGGGTCCGTTTCTTCGTCTGGCTCATCATCGGCCTCGCCATTTACTTCTTTTACGGCAAGCGACGCGCTGCGCTGCGCTGAATTTCTGCTTCGCTTCGCTCCTCTCTAGTCCGTCTCACCACAAAACCTAGTTACCTCCCTGTAAGTTTCTCGCGCTCTACCCCCAAAACTGCGCATCCTATCGCTCTGGGAATGAATCATATGGGGTATTGTCAAAGACAGACGCTTTTACCACCACGATTGGAATGTGGTAGACCATTCGGGTTAGCTCTTTCCGATTCCGTCCTTCGCCGCACGCCTGTGGCTGTGTGGCAACTGGTTCTCGTCCAATGGCGAGAGGAATCGACGTATCCACCTGTTGGGTTCCGGGGGGCCGGCTTCGCCGCACACCCGAACCAACCACATCCGCCTCCAGGGGTCCATCAACAACACTCATGAAACAAAACTCTATCGTTCGATACGGCGTTCTCATCGCCACCCTAGCTCTACCCGCTTTTGCCCAGATCACGGGCGAACTCGTCATCCGTGTCGCTGATCCTTCGGCCGCGGCCGTAGCAGGCGCCAAGGTAAAGGTCGTTAGCACTTCACAAGGCTCAGTCCGGGAAGCTTCCACCGACACCTCCGGTTCCGCCCGCTTCTCCCTTCTCTCGGTCGGCGACTACTCGGTAAAAGTTGAGGCGACCGGCTTCTCGTCGCTCTCCACCACGGCACTCGTAAACTCCGGAGCCACCAAGGAACTCGCGCTCTCGCTCGAAGTGTCCTCCACCAAAACGGAAGTCGTGATCGAAGAATCCGCCGTCTCCATCGCGACGACCAGTGCGCAAATGCAGTCCAGCGTCGAGTCCAAAGCGATCACCCAACTGCCCTTCGCCAATGGGATTCTCTCTCTCGCCGGCACTACCCCGGGAGTCATTCCGGTCAGCGCCCGCAACCCCTTCCTCGGGCAGGGTAGCTACAACTCCAACGGCGGCCGCGGCCGCGCCAACAACATCACTATTGATAATGCTAACGCCACCGACGTCTCCACTACCGGTGGTGCCGGCATCGGGACCGTGCCCATCGACGCGATTAAAGAGGTCAACGTGATCTCAAACAATTTCAGCGCCGAGTATGGCCGTAACGGCAGTTCTCAGTACCAGATCATCACGAAGAGTGGGACCAACGATTTCCACGGCCGCGCCTTCGAGTTCTTCCGGAATAACGTGCTTAATGCCCGCGACTACTTCGATCGCACCGGCAAAGCCGCCACCCTGCGCGATAACGATTGGGGTGGAGTCGTCGGCGGAAAGATCATTGCGAACAAGCTTTTCTACCTAGGCACTTACGAGCAGCAGAAAATTCACGGCTCCGGCGGCACCCGGATCGGCATTGTACCCACCCCTGCCCAGGTCGCCGGTATCACAAACCCCGCTGCCAGAACCCTGTTCCAGGCGGTTCAAGGATCCTCCGCCGAATCCGGAACCGTGTCCAACCCCGCGCCTTTGGGCACCAATTCCGTCGCATATTCCGGCAAGATCGACTACAACCTGACCTCCAAGGACATGCTCTGGGGCCGTTACGCTTACCAGAACGTCGAGCAAAAGAGCCCCGGCCTCACGTTCATTTCCTCGAACCTTCCCGTGAACGGTGCGAGCTCAACCAATCGGCCGCAATCGATTACCCTGGGCTACACCCGCGTATTTTCGCCTACTCTCGTTTTGAACCAACTCGGCGGCTTCCTCCGAACGACCCCTAACTTCACCCCGCTGGCGCCCCTTGCCGCTGGATCCGTTCTCTTCCAGAATGGTTTGGCCGAACTCGGCTCCTGGTCGGGTCTACCGCAGGGACGCACTCAAAATGTGTTCAATTCCCTCACGACGCTCACGAAGACCTTTGCCGCCCACACTCTCAAAGGTGGCTACAACTTCGAACGCATCCAAGCGAACTCGATCTTCGATTCGAACACCCGCGGCTCCTACACCTTTGCCAATTTTGAACAGTTTCAGCAAGGAATCCCTGTTCTCTACAGCCAACGCTTCGGTGGTTCCATCCGCGGGAATCGGCTGAAGAACCAGGGTATGTTCGTGCAGGACGACTGGCGCATTCGCCGCAACCTCACCCTTAACCTCGGCGTTCGCCTTGAAGTCGCCGGCGGCGTCTCGGAAGTCAACGGCCTCCTCTCGAACCACAACCTCGATTAGCAAGCCGCCCTCGGCGGCGCTGGAACTGGGGCCCTCGGTTCCATCGAAGGCACCCGGACCGCCTTCAACACCAATTACAATTGGGCCCCTCGCTTAGGCATGGCCTGGAGCCCGGGTACCTCTGGAAAGTGGAGCGTTCGCGGCGGCTACGGCTGGGCGTATGACTTCATCTTCCTCAACCCCATCACGAACCTCCGTTTCGCTCCGCCGTTTATGTATAACTTCTCCACGACGGATTTCACCGGCACCAATTCGTTCGCCAACATCGTCGCTGGCACCTCCGCCTTCCAACAGACCGGGCGCGCCACCGTCGGCAACTACGGAACTACTGTCCGAAACTTCGGCGGCATCTCCCCGGTTGACTACGCCATGAAAAACCCGCAAACCCAACAATGGAGCTTGAATATCGAGCGCCAAATCGGCAACGGGTTTCTCGCCCGTGTCGGCTACGTTGGCACGAAGAGCAACTTCTTGCAGCGCTCACGTCCCATCAACATCATCCGTCCCGGCCTTGTCGTCCCCGCTACCTCGATCGCTGACGAAACGGCACGCCGTGCGGACTTCCTCGCCCTCAACGCGGGTCTCAATGCGCCGCCCACTGGCACGACCAACCGCATCGATCCCCGCTTTACCGGCGTGACGCTCAATGAGTCCTCGGCCAACTCCAACTTCCATTCCTTCCAGGCCTACCTCGCCCGGACCTTCCGGAGCGGTTTTGGCTTCACCGCCGCCTACACCTGGTCGAAGTCGATCGACGACGTCTCCGACGTCCTCAACGTCGTCTCCGGCGACACGCCCAACCAGCAGAACCCATTCAACAACCGCGACAACCGCGCTGTCTCCGGTTTCGACGTTCCCCATCGGTTCGTCTTTACTCATAGCTACGATCTTCCGAAGTTCGCCGGCGCAAACCGTCTGGTCAAAACCGTCATCGGCGGCTGGAACCTCTCCGGCATCTTCCAGATGCAGAGCGGCACCCCCATCGGTATCTTCGGCGGAGCCCGCCTTACCCTCCCCGATCCGACCTTGCTCGGTGGCGGCGGCGCGGTTCGTCCGAACCTCACCGGCCCGTTTAACCTGAAGTTCGAACCCAATCCCGGAACCGTCACGGCGGCTCAGTTCAAAACCGTTAACTCCGGTCTCGAACAGCCTCTCGTCGGCAACTTCGGCACCTTCGGCCGGAACGTCGCTCGGGTCAATGGACTCACCCAATACGACGTAACGATTCAGAAGGATTTCGCCATCACTGAGAAAGTGAAGATCCAGCTCCAGAGCCAGTTCTTCAACTTCTTTAACAACACCCAGTTCAGCCGTCCCGGCAACAGCTTGGCTGCTCCCGCAGCCTTCGGCTACTACCAGGACACGGACACCAACGCTCGGACGGCCACCATTGCCGCCCGTCTGATCTGGTAAGCCAAACCCTAACCCAACCCAAAGGCCGCTCCGGAAACAGAGCGGCCTTTTTGCGCGGCTACCTCCAATCGGCAGCCACCACCCGGCCGGCCCCCTTTCTTTGTAAACTTGAGGTTTAATGCCCACCCGCCGCCAACTTCTCAAGACCATCGCCCTGGCCACCCCGGCCCTCGCCCAGGTCCCCTTCCCTTCCAATACCACCCGCCCTTGGATCGGTCCCGATTTCTGGGCCAACCCCCTCCAGGACTGGCAGCTCCATGACGGCCGCATCGAATGCATCGTCTCCGGCGGTGACCGCTCCGTCGCCCTCCTCACCCAGGAAATCACCTCTACCCCCGGCACCCTCCTCGTCGAAGTCGAACTCGGCCCCCTGCCAGCTAACCAAAATGACCCGGCCGCCAAGATGGGCGAAGGTTGGGCCGGCCTCCGCATCGGCACCCGCGGGAACTTCAGCGACTACCGCGACGACGCCATCTTCGGCCGCGGCGTCAACTGCGGCGTCACCACCGACGGCCGCCTCTTCATCGCCGACCTCTCCGCCTCCGCACCCGCCCTCGATCCCGCCAAGCCCATCCGTCTCCGCCTGACCAGCGAACCCGGCACCCTCACCCTCGCCGCCTTCGATGCCGCCGGCCTCGTCGTCGCCGAATATAAACGGGAACGCGTACCCGCCGAGTGGCTACCCGGCCTGATTGCCATCGTCTGCTCCCACGGCCCCGTCCGCCGCTCCCCCGAACGCTCCACCGCCGCGGACTTCGGCTTTGCCGCCCGCCCCCACACCGAACGCGGCGGCAACGTCCGCTACTGGTTCAAAAACCTCAAAGTCTCCGGTACCCAACTCGCCGCCCGTCCCGAGCGCGCCTGGGGCCCCCTGCTCTTCAATCAATTCACCCTCTCCGGCAAGACCCTCAAAATGACGGTCCAACTCGCACCGCTCGACGTTCCCAACTCCACTGTCGAACTCCACGCCAATGGCAAAAAACTGGCCACCGCCCCCGTCGATCCCGGCTCCGCCACCGCCACCTTCCGCCTTCCCTGGGACCCCACAAAAGATACGCCTTACGAACTCCACTTCGGCGCCGCCCGCCTCTCCGGCGTCATCCCCCACGACCCCCTCGATAAGCCCAAGCTCACCCTCGGCGCCCTCACCTGCCAGGGCGACTACGGCTACCCCCACACCCCCATTTTCGAAAACCTAAAAACGCTCCGCCCCGATATCCTCTTCTTCACCGGCGACCAGATCTACGAGCGCAACGCCGACTACGGCGTCCAACGCTCTCCGGCCCCCGCCGCCCGCCTGGACTACTTGCGCAAATGGTACCTGTTCGGCTGGGCCTGGGGCGAACTCACCCGCTCCATCCCCTGCGTCTGCCTCCCCGACGACCACGACGTCTACCACGGCAACATCTGGGGCGCCGCCGGCCGCAAAGCCGAAGGCCAAGGCCAACCCGGCCAGGATTCCGGCGGCTACACCATGCCCGCCCCCTGGGTCAACATCGTCCAGCGAACCCAGGCCAGTCACCTCCCCGACCCACCCGAAAAGACCCCCGTCGATCAAAACATCTCCGTCCATTACAGCCACCTCGTCTGGGGCGGCATCAGCTTCGCCCTCCTCGAAGACCGCAAATGGAAGTCCGCCCCCAAGGTGTTCATCCCGGACGCGAAAATCGTCAACGGATTCCCGCAAAACCCGAATTGGAAGGGTCTCGACGCGCCCAACGCCGAACTCCTCGGACCCCGCCAGGAACAGTTCCTCGCCGATTGGGCCCTCGATTGGTCCAACGGAATCTGGCTCAAATGCGCCGTCAGCGCCACCATCTTCGCGACCGTCGCCACCCTCCCCGCCCCCGCTCTTACTGACGCGGTCACCACCAAACTGCCCGTTCTGAAGCCCGGCGAATATGGTGAAGGCGAAATCCCCACCATGGACCACGATTCCAACGGTTGGCCCCAACACGCTCGCACGAAAGCCCTCCGCCTCCTCCGCCAAGCCAGCGCCTTCCATATCGCCGGCGATCAGCACCTCGGCAGCACGTTCCAATACGGCATCGACGACTGGAACGATGGGCCGTTCGCCCTCTGCACCCCGGCCATCTCGAACATCTTCCCGCGCCGCTGGTTTCCCCCAAAACCCGGTCGCAATCCCCTGCCCCACTCTCCCCGCAACACGGGCGAGTTCACGGACGGCTTCGGCAATCGCATTACCATTCACGCCGTAGCCAACCCGATGCAATTTGGAGTGCTCCCGACTGCTTTGAACAACCGCGCCCCCGGCTTCGGCTCGGTCGAAATCACCCGGGCCGACCACAAAATCGTCTTGACCAACTGGCCCCGCTGGGCCAACATAGCCAAAGGAGACAAACCCTATCCTGGCTGGCCCATCACCGTTGTCGATCTACCCAAATCCGCCCATCATCTGCAGACCTTGACGGCCCGAACCCGCTGCGTCGCTGAAGTGAGTGACGCCGAGGGTAAGGTCTTGTACAGCCTTCGCTTAACCGGAAACCAGTTCGCCGCCCCGGTCCCGGGGCCCGGCGAATACACCGTCCGCTTCCACGACCCCGCTACCCGCTACGAAGAGTTCCATCGGCGTCTGGAAGCCAAACAAATGTAGGGAGCTTCTACCCCGCAACTAAGCGACCCGAAGTTCGGCGGTACCACGCCTTCTAGCCTTGACGACAATTTCGACGTCATGTCCAAGAGCGACCAGAAACCGCATCAGTCGCTCGACCGAATAGCCACGGAATTGGCCAGCCAGCATGGCGGAAACCTTTGGCTGGTCGATGCCCATAAGACCCGCCGCGGCCGCTTGCGTCAAACGCCGTTGCCGGATAGTCCGGTCAATCCTGACGACCAGGCCGGCCTTGATCAGATGTTCGTCAGCGTCAGCCAGACCAAGATCAGCAAAGACGTTGCCCGAGCTGGACTCCTTTTCAAGCGTTGTTCTTTTCTGCATTCCTCACCTCACTGCGCAACTGCTTCAGCCGCTGGCGGACCAACTCAATCTCGCCTTGCGGTGTCGCGATCCCAATTTTGGATTTCTTCTGAAACGCGTGGACCACGTAAATCGCCTCCCCGATGGAGACTGTGTAGACCGCTCGGTAGGTCCCGCTTTCATCATGAGACGCGATTTCCATCACTCCACCGCCTAAACCATGC
>JBKJLJ010000602.1:0-3329 GCA_046597015.1 Bryobacteraceae bacterium | reverse complement strand
TGGTAGTGAGACGCGGACATGACATTACGCGAAAACGTCGACTGGTCGGAATGCCCGCTTGTGGAAACCAAGCCGGGCGTGCAGAGTGGCGCTCCTGTTCTGCGCGGAACACGCATGCCTGTCAAGGCGATTGTGGACAACTTCGACTATGGCGTAAGCGTCAGCGAAATCTCCGAACAGTTCGAGATTCCGGTGGATTGCATTCAGGCGGTCATGACCTACGCCGAGAGTCATCGCATTGCGCATCCTGTTTGATAAGAACGTTCCGGTCGGCGTTCGGCGCTACCTTTCCGGCCATGAAGTCCTCACCTTCGTTGAAACAGGGTGGCCTATCCAGCTCGAAAACGGCAAACTTCTGCAACAGGCTGAAACCGCGGGTTTCGATGTGATGGTTACGTCCGATCAAAACATCAGGTATCAGCAAAACCTCAAAGGCCGCAAGCTTGCTTTGGTCGTCCTAGGCTCCAATATCTGGCCGATTGTGAGCAATCACGGGGCAGAGATCACAGCCCACTGCGACGCTGCGACGTCAGGAAGCATTGCATTCGTTGCAATGCCGCTACCGCCGAAGCCGCGCCGGCACGAGGGAAAATAGTGTCACGGGTCACGCTCTTTCCTCCGCCATTCTCAAATTGTTTCCCTCCCGGGCGGGCCGGTCGCCTTGATACGTATCGTTCGGAAGTGTAAGTCCGAGGCAGCGACGACTGAGGGCTATTATAAATTTCTAACGTCCGTATAGTTGACTAGGTTTTTGAGTCAGCCTTGCGGTGCCACTGTCGTGACCGGCGGCGGGCGTCCGCTGCGTGCGGAAGTAACCACACGATGCAACGCCCAACGGGGCAAGGAGAGTGCACAGTGTTTTCGCGTCCGCCTCGGAAGTTTGCTGAACCTAGCACCTTGGGCAGGCACCGAACGCGCCTGCCCAACCCGTTACATGATCCTACTGCATGAATCGGCCGAATTGCGACAGTGACTCCCTGGCAGCTCTGATAACCGAGGCTTCAGCGGTTTTGGCGGCGAGGAGCATGAGTTCCTCGTCGACACTCTTTCCGGCGAATTTCCGGGCCTCCTCCGTTGCTTCGGGATACTTCTCTGCGAGAGCGTACACCAAGGCGCCGAGTGAAGCATCGGCCAGAAGGTTTGTGTAATAGTACACGAACGGATCGCTAGGGCGTGGATCAACTTGCGGTTCAAGAATTTCGAACGGGAACCGCAACTTCACCATCTTCAGCCAGTCCAGAACCCAGTGATAGGAAGTGCATTGGGTAGCGTACCTCCCCAATACATCGCGCGCGACCCCACCAACCCGAACGAACTCTTCCAGGTCGACCTCGGCGAGGTTCTTGTACGGACGTAGATCCATGAACAAACGGCTGTCCCAGCGAGTGGCCCACAGAGCCCTCCAGCGCATACAGGATTGCGAGGCCGGCGGGGCGAGCCATACGGCAATGTTGCGAAAGTACGCTTTGATGTCCTCATACTTAGCTAACCCTTGGGGAGTAGCGTAAAACCCATGACGCTTGACGGGATCAGCATTGCCGGGGACGCCTTTCAAGTTGATGTTGAACAGATGATGCCAGGTTGATTGCACGACGACGCGCCCCACATTGACTCGGTGGCCGTCGTAAGCTCCAATGGACCCAAAGGTTCGATTCGCCGGGGTGCTCTTTGTTCCTATGCCCGGCCCTCCGCTTTGTCCCCGTGCCACAATCTCCGGCTCGAGCCGCGTCGTGCCCGAGAGAATAGGATACTCGGTGGTGGTGTAACCGGAAAAGGTGAATGTTTTCGTGAGGTCCGAAGGAACGTAGCACTCGCCTTCGTGCGGATGATCCGGCAGGTATCGAAGAATGCCTTTTGGACCACACAACAAGGGGTGAGGAGCTCGGCGCCGAACGAAAAAGTGCGGTGACCAGATTGAGTGCATTACGGGCGAGACCTGCTGGGGCACATCATCAGACTGGTCGTCGAATGTTAGAGACGCATCGTGCCCCACCTGGTTGGTGTCCAGATGGGTGGCACCGTCGACGGCAGGTGCTATGGGCTCGCCATTTGGACCGGGATTCGGCCAGTGCCACTTTCGCATGCTGCGAACGCGCGGCACACCTCCACACATGTCGACGCCGAGGATTTCGTGATCACCCGTGGCAAAGACGCCACCGCCGCTATCCATGAATGTAGCGATCGCCTTCAATTCAGATTGCGACAGACCGATGCCGGTACGGCCAACGGCAATCATCCAGATCTGATCGAATTTTGTAAGGTCGGTGGTGTCGAATTTGAAGGAGAGGATATCGGCGTTAGAGGCAACCGCACTCCGATGCGCTTTGGTGACGGCGAAACGGACATAGGGTCCGGGGCTGACGGAAAGGACATCAATCAATTCGGTAAGGCCAAAATCGGCATCGGTGAACGACCCCCCGGCGTCGGTCACCATGAGCATGCGAACAGTGCATGGCTTCAACAGGATTGGGTAAAGTAACTCTGGGTAAGTCGAGAATGCAAGGTTGCGGTCTGTCTTGGCAAGCTCCAGGTTTTTCTTGTTTAGTTCAGCTAGTGTTATATCAGGCACAGGGCCCTCCGCCTAGTTAGTGAACCTGCGACGCGTTCCGTTTCACGGGGTATCGACATTCGCAGTATTCAGCTTTTCAGACTTATGAAGCCAGCTAGAGAGTCGTGGCATAAGTGCGTCACACTTAAACGAGTTACCTCGCGGTCCCGGCCGGACTGGCCGTGACCTATACATGTTTCCAACAGAAGGCGAGCCGGAAGCGCATTCGCAATGTCGAAGGACTCGTGCGGACCCTAGGATGGGCGGAGGTAGGAATTCCAAGCGAGGTAGGCAAGAAGCTATGGCAGTCGATCTAAAAGCACCTCGCGGGTGGGTTCAGCTGGTAGGCTGAACGAGTGAATAAGGTTTGCAATCCATCTCCAACAGACTGTTCGCTGCGTTCCGAGGAACTCCCGCAAAACGGACTCGCTTCGGCGCCGCGCACTGATCCTCTTTACGGGCGTTCTCCCGGAATCCGCTCGGGTCGGTGCGGGGTGGCTGCGTGGTGGATACTGGAGCCTTAACCGTCAGAACGGATGAATTTGTGGCGGTGGTTCTTCCGGCAGGTGGGGTCCGGCTTGAGCAATCCGGAACGGGCGAATTTGGGGTGATCCGGTTTCGGGAGTTTTTGGATTCCCGTCCCGCATCCTTTGACGATCCGAAACGTGGGTCGGCGATCCGATATTTAGCCGGAAATGGGATGGAGTTAATTCTCTATTGCAATTCGCGTGAAGAATTTGAGTTCGATTGGGTACTGCGGGATTCCAGGACGCAGCCCGCC
>JBKJLJ010000513.1:0-6184 GCA_046597015.1 Bryobacteraceae bacterium | reverse complement strand
AGGCGGGCACAACGCCGGCCACACCGTTTATATCGGCGCCCAGAAGTATGTCTTAAAGTTGATCCCGAGCGGGATTCTTCGACCGGGCGTTCAGGCGGTGATCGCCAACGGAGTGGTCATCGACCCAGGCGCACTGCTGACGGAAATTGCCACGCTCGAAAATGCCGGGCTACCCGTCGTCGAGCAGTTGAAGATCTCCGATCGGGCCCACGTGATTTTCCCGTTCCATCGCATCGTCGAAAAGATGAGCGAAGGGCGAAAGGACCGGACGGCGATCGGCACCACGTCGCGCGGCATCGGGCCGTGCTACGAAGACAAGATTGGCCGACGCGGCATTCGCATCGCCGATCTCTGTGATCGTGAAATATTCCGCAGCCTGTTTAGCATTTTAGCGGACGACAAGAAAACGATAGCCGACGCCTTCGGCATTCCTTGGGATTTGGATGTCGACGCTCTACGCAGTGAGTACGAAGCGTTCGCCGAACGGATTCGTCCGATGGTCTGCGACACCTCGCTGCTTCTGGCGAAAGCGATGAATGCCGGGCAGCGGGTACTGTTCGAAGGCGCACAGGGAACGATGCTAGACATCGACCACGGCACCTACCCGTTTGTCACCTCGTCGAGCGCCGCCGCTGGCGGGGCCTGCACGGGCGCTGGCGTGCCGCCGACGCGCATCAACGGCGTGATTGGAATTTCGAAAGCTTACATCACTCGCGTCGGTGGCGGACCGTTTCCCACCGAAGACCATACCGCCGTCGGCGAGCAGATCCGCAAGGCGGGCAAAGAGTTCGGGGCGGTGACGGGCCGGCCCCGGCGCTGTGGCTGGTTTGATGGACCGTTGTTGCAGTACACCGCGGCCGTGAATGGGTTTGACAGCCTCGTGATTACAAAGCTCGATGTGCTCGACGAACTAGACGAGATTCCGGTTTGTGTGGCCTACAAGGTCGACGGCAAAGTCATCGAAGGGATGCCGGCGACCAACGACATGGTCGAACGCATCGAAGCGGTTTACGAGACCCTGCCAGGTTGGCGGACGAATACGAGCGCTGCGACTCGCCTCGAAGATTTGCCCACGGCGGCTCGGCGGTACCTGGATTTTCTGGCCGTGCAAACCGGCGTCGAAGTCGGCTGTGTCTCGGTCGGCCCCGAACGGAACGAGACCATCATCGTTCCGGGATCGAAGCTAGAGAAACTCCTTGGCTGAGTGGAAGAAATGGGCTCTTCTTGGGCTCGTGACGGCCATCATTTTTTACGGCGGCGCAATCTGGATGGGCATCGAGTTTTCGAAAAAGAAACCCGGGGTGCCCATCAGTACCTTCGCCACGTTTAGCGTTGGGGATCCGATGCCGATGTTGCCTTTCGAAACAACGGACTCGGAGAAGAAACAGACGCTGGAGATCTTCCGGGGTAAGCCGGTCCTTATCTATTTCTATACTTTGGGCGACACCGAGTTGGCCAATCGGCTGGCGAAGCGTTACACTGTCTTGGCGCTGAGCGACGAAAAGCGCTACGCAATTCTGGCTGACCTTCTGAATAAGCCCAAAGAGTTCGTTTCCGGGCGCGTGATGCAATCCGATATCCGGTCGCTATTCCCTTGGCTGCGGCAAGGGGGGATTCGCCCGCGGGCGGTGCTGGTGGGTGCCGACGGCCGGATTGAACAGTTGCTCACAACGCGGGACGCGATCGAGCGGCTGGCCGCTACTCCTTAAAGCTTAAAACTAGCCAGAACCTGGTCCCACGGCTTCCGGTAGGGGCGGGTTAACATTCGAGCTGCTTCCGCGTCCCCGACGATCGTTTCCTTTTCGGCGTCCCAAGTCAATTTGCGGCCAATTCGCAGCGAGATGTTAGCCAGGTGGCAAGCGGTGGCGACGGCGTGGCCGTCCGCCACATCGGCGACCGGCCGCTGGCGCGTCTTCACGCAATCGAGGAAATTGCGCACGTGCAGGTCGAACTGTTCCTCCGACGAACCGGGCACTTTCATGGCGGGGGTCCAGGGTTCTGGCTTTACCTCGCTGCGGACGGGTCCGCCGCCGGGGGTTCCCTTGAAGCGAGGAATGGCGTTAGCGGGGTCGACCTTCAAGTCGGGTACGATTTCGAAGCCGCCACGATCGATCACCATGGAGCCTTTGGTGCCGAAGAATTCGAGCGACCCGGGGCGCGGGGTACCGCGAGACGCCTCGCGATGATGCCAGGCGGCGGTCATGCCGGGGAAGACGTAAAGAGCATCCTGCGTATCCGGCGTTTCCCCGTCGTCGAGCAATGCAAAACGACCGCCCACGCTGACGACGGACTGGGGACCTTTCAAGCCAAGCGCCCAATACATGATGTCGATCGAATGAGCGCCGAGGTTCGTCATCTGCCCGCCCGAAAAGTCCCAGAACCAGCGAAAGTGATAAATGCCGCGGTGGGGGGAATACGGCCGCATGGGCGCCGGGCCGCACCACATGTCGTAGTCGAAGTTGGACGGGGCGGCACCGGCGGGCGGCGTTCCAAAGCCCGGCATCACATTGCGCGAAGCTTGCATCCGCACGTGGTGAATCTTGCCGATGGCGCCGTCGCGGAGAAGATCGCGACCCTTCGCGTAGTGGCGGCCGGAACGCTGTTGGGTGCCTACTTGCACCACGCGGTTGTATTTGCGGGCGGCCTTGATCATCCACTGCCCCTCGGCATGAAAGAGGGTCATGGGCTTTTCCACGTAGACGTCTTTTCCCGCGCCGCAAGCCATGATGGTCATCAGCGCATGCCAATGGTCAGGCGTCGACACGACGACCGCCTGCAGCTCTTTATCGTCGAGCAGGCGACGGAAATCGGAGTATGCCCGGGGCTTGCCGCCCATGGCCTGCAACCCCTCTTCTAATCGCGGCTGGTAGGACTCGGCCATCGCGGCCATGTCGACATCGCGCTGGTTTTTGAAGTCGAAAACATGTTGCGCGCCAATGAGGCCGTAACCGATGAACCCAACTTGAAGACGATCATTCGCGCCCCAAACGCGAGTGGCGGCGGCAGCCGTGGCGGCACCCATGAAGTATCGGCGAGTGGTAATCATCGGCGCGATTCTATCACTCCTCGCGATAGACTAACAGCTTAGCCAATGCCCACTATTTTTGATTCCGGCGATTCGTCGCTCTACGATGTCCGCACGAAAGTTCCTGGTCCGAAGGGCCAGTTGCCGATTACTCCTGAAATGCTGCTGACGCGTCCTTCGGGCGATCTCTTCGGCTGGACGCTGAACGCGGGCATGGGCTGGAACCCGGCCAAGCTCGGTGGGAAAGAGATTTTGCTGCTTTCGACGCACGGCGGCATTCGGCGCCCGGACGGCACCCCCGTCGCGCTGGGTTACCACACCGGTCACTGGGAAGTCGGGTTGATGGTGGAGGCGGCGGCCGAAGAGTTGGCGAAGCACGGTGCGGTGCCGTTTGCCGGCGCGTGCACCGATCCCTGTGACGGGCGCAGCCAGGGCACCCCCGGCATGTTCGATTCCCTGCCCTACCGCAACGATGCGGCGATGATCTTCCGGCGGTTGATCCGGAGCCTTCCCACGCGGCGAGGCGTGATCGGCGTGGCCACCTGCGATAAAGGTCTGCCCGCGATGATGATGGCCCTGGCGGCCCAGCACGATATGCCGTGCGTTCTGGTGCCGGGCGGGGTGTCGCTGCTGGCCGAGGATGGCGAGGACGCGGGTAAGGTTCAGTCAATTGGCGCGCGCTTCTCCCACGGCCAAATCACGCTCGAAGAGGCCGCCGATATGGGCTGCCGGGCGTGCGCGTCACCGGGCGGCGGCTGCCAGTTCTTAGGGACGGCGGCGACTTCGCAGGTGGTGGGCGAGGCATTGGGGATGACGCTGCCCCACGCGGCGCTCTCCCCCTCGGGGCACCCCATCTGGCTCGACATGGCGCGGCGAAGCGGCCGGGCGGTTTTGGAGCTGGGCAAGTTGGGCTGGACGATGGCCGACATTCTGACCGACGCGGCGTTTGAAAACGCCATGGTGGCGCACGCGGCGTTCGGCGGGTCGACGAATCTGATTCTGCACATTCCGGCGGTCGCGCATCAGGCCAAGCTCCGGCGGCCGAATGTCGACGACTGGTCGCGCGTGAACAAGCAGGTGCCGCGCTTGGTGGACGCGTTGCCGAACGGCCCGCGGAACCATCCCACGGTGCAGGTTTTCCTGGCCGGCGGCGTGCCGGAAGTGATGCTGCATCTCCGGAAGATGGGACTCCTGCAACTCAAGTCGAAGACGGTGGCCGGGTGCACCGTCGACGAGGTTTTGGACTGGTGGGAACAGAGTGAACGCCGGGCCGAGTTGCATAAGCTGCTGCGCGAGCGCGACGGCGTCGACCCCAATAATGTCATCTTTTCCGCCGAAACGGCCCGATCGCGGGGCATCGGCTCGACCGTTTGTTTCCCCACCGGCAACCTGTCTCCGGAAGGCAGCGTGATCAAGAGCACCTCGATTGATCCGAGCGTGGTGGACGCCGATAACGTCTACCGCAAGCGCGGCCCGGCGCGCGTCTTTACGAGCGAACCGGCGGCGATCGCCGCGATCAAAGAAGGCAAGATCCACAGTGGCGACGTCATGGTACTGATGTCCCGCGGGCCGAAGGGTTCGGGCATGGAAGAGACCTACCAGGTGACGAGCGCGCTGAAGTTCCTCCCGTTCGGCAAACACGTCGCCCTGCTCACCGATGCCCGGTTCAGCGGAGTTTCCACCGGGGCTTGCATCGGCCACGTCTCGCCGGAAGCGCTGGCGGGCGGGCCGATTGGCCGGGTCCAAGATGGGGACACAATCGAGATCGTAATCGACCGCAATTCGCTCGAAGGCACCGTGAACCTTTTAGGGGAAGACGGAACCCGGGAAGCCGGCACCTTGCTGCTGGCCGGACGAACACCTCACCCCGGGATCCAGCCCGATCCGCTCCTGCCGAACGACACTCGGCTTTGGGGTTTGCTCCAGGAAGTAAGCGGGGGGCCGTGGGGCGGTTGCGTCTATGACGTCGACGCTATTGCGGAGGCTTTAGAGGCTGGCCTGGTGGCGCTAGGCCGGAAAGCTCACTCTCCAGCTTGAAAACGTTGATCATGTTTTGGAGTTGAGAGGCAACAAACGGGCTGGTCTTCTGCATGTCGAGGACCAGCGCCTGCGCTTCGAGTTGGCGCTGGTCCAATAGGTAGCTAACGATCAGATGCCGGGCCGCCGTCACGTGCATGGGGTCGAGTTGGCATGTCTTTTCGAGCGCCTTGATCTTTTCCTTGGCGTTGCCGGTGCGATCGTAACTGAGACCCAGCAGATACCAAGCTTCGGCCAAGGTTGGCTTGCGCGTCACGGCCTGCTTGAGTTGCGTAATGGCGGCGGCCGGATTGCCGCGTTCGTATAGGGTCAGGGCAGCACGGACGTAGCCTTCGGCCACGGGGTCGACGCCGGCACGCCACGCCGCGATCGACTCGGGCTTGCGGGTTTGCACCTGAATCGGCTTAGCGGAGAAGAGCATTTCGGTGCCGGTAGTCGGCAATTGGAAACCGAGGAGCAGGCGTCCGCGACCGACGTCTTCGCCGCGCACCGCCTTGAAGAGAAGTTCGGTCCCCTGGTGAGTTCTTGCCGTAATCCGCGCCGCCCGAAGAAAGCAGGGGCGGGCAGTTTCGACGACGCCGGGTTCATTGGCGAGGCGGCCGACCTCAGCGCAGATCTGTTTACCGTCAGCATTGAAACCAAGCACGGTAAGGGTCAACACTTGAGCCGGAGCCGAAAGCGCCCAGAAAAACAGGAAAGCCCGCATAAATCTGATGGTAGAGCAGCGGAAGGCCAGAGGCATCCATTGGGACTCTAAACGAAAGCGACCGCTTCTGTTCGATAATAGGGAATTACCATGGATTGGAGTTCGCTCGACCTTAAGAAGACCGTAAACCTGCCCCAGACGGCGTTTTCGATGAAGGCAAATCTGCCCAACCTGGAGCCAAAGCTGCTCGGGGAATGGGCCGAAACCAAGCTCTACGAGCGAATTCGCCAGACCCGCAAAGGGCAGCCGCAGTTCATTCTGCATGACGGTCCTCCCTACGCCAACGGCAACATCCACCTCGGCCACGCCTTCAATAAGTTGCTCAAAGACTTCATCGTGAAGTCGAAGACCATGGCCGGCTTCGATTCGCCCTACGTCCCGGGATGGGACTGCCACGGCTTGCCCATCGAGATCAA
>JBKJLJ010000382.1:0-5289 GCA_046597015.1 Bryobacteraceae bacterium | reverse complement strand
GTCCAGTTTGAGACGATCCATCCGTTTCTGGACGGCAATGGCCGGCTTGGTCGATTGCTCATTACGTTTTTGCTCTGCACCAGTGGAGCGCTTAAAGATCCGATCCTCTACCTCAGTCTATTTTTCAAAGCCAATCGGCAAGACTATTACGATCATTTGACTCACGTGCGCACCACAGGAGATTGGGAGTCCTGGCTTGCGTTCTTCCTTCGGGGTGTGAGGGACACCGCAGAGATGGCGGCGGCGGCGGCTCGACGAATGATTTCGATGTTGGAAACTGACCGCAAGAGAATTGAAGCCCTTGGGCGCCCAGCTGCTTCGGTCTTGCGAATCCATCAGTACTCGAAGACTCGTCCGATTTTTTCGATTCGACGGGCCGTAGTCGCTACCGGCATTTCTTATCCGACGGTGGCCGGCGCAGTGCAGCACATGCGAAGCCTTGGAATTTTGGAAGAAATCACAGGCAAACAGCGCGATCGCCTGTATGCCTACGCCGCGTATCTTGCAATTTTGAAGGAAGGCACCGAACCTCTCGGATGATGGACTGGGGGGGCGCGCCGTGCTCTACAACTGTGATAATTGCAATGGGGGCTCTGGCGGGCATTCGTCGATTATGTCTGAAGTTTTAATCATTGGAGCAGGTCTAGCGGGCTTGGCTTGCGCCCGGGAAGCGACTCGGCTGGGCGTTTCTTGTTCCATTGTTGAGGCATCCGATGCCGTCGGGGGCCGGGCTCGCACCGACGTCGTCGATGGGTTTTTGCTGGATCGGGGCTTCCAGGTCTTCCTGACCGCATATCCTGAAGCCCAGCGGTTGCTGAATTACCCGGCGCTGCAATTGCACTCCTTCGCTCCCGGAGCGCTGGTTCGATTCGAGGGACGTTTCCATCGCGTCGTGGACCCCTGGCGGCGGCCACAGTCGGCACTTAGCTCGCTCGTGTCTCCGATTGGAAGCTTGAGCGACAAATTGAGGGTCGGGCTCCTGCGCCTTCGCGTGACGGGGCGGCCGCTCGAAACGATGTTTCCATCGCCGGAAACCTCAACGATTGATTTCCTGCGGGACTACGGGTTCTCAGAGAAGATGGTGGAACGCTTCTTCCGCCCGTTTTTTGGGGGCATCTTCCTGGAACGGGAACTGCAAACGTCCAGCCATATGCTCGAGTTTGTCTTCCGCATGTTCTCGTTAGGCGACGCGGCACTTCCTGCCACGGGAATGGGCGCGATGGCGGAACAGCTGCGGAGCCAGTTGCCCGCTGGCTGTGTGCGCTTCGGGCAGAAAGCCGTCGAGGTGCGACCGGACGGGGTGACGCTGGCTTCGGGAGAAGAGATGAAGGCGCGAACGGTGGTGGTGGCTACGGACCAGGCGGCGGCGGCCCGACTGCTGCCGGAGATGCCACGGCTGGCTTTCCGCAGTACCAGCTGTTTTTATTTCGCGGCGGAGAAACCGCCCATTGCAGAACCGATGCTCGTCCTGAACGGGGACGGCCAGGGACCGGTAAACAACGTTTGCGTGCCCAGCGTGGTGGCCCCCTCGTATGCTCCGAGCGGTTCGCACCTTGTCTCGGCAACCGTGGTCGGTAACTCGGGGGTTACTGGGGACGAGCTGTTGGCCGCAGTCCGGACACAGCTGGCCGGATGGTTTGGCCGCGAGGTGCTAGGATGGCGGCACCTGCGGACAGATTGGATTCCGCAAGCGCTTCCCGAGCAAACTCCCGCTTGCGGGGGTGCGGGAGCCAAAGACATTCTGGTGCGACCGGGACTGTATGTGTGCGGCGATCATCGCGATACGGCGTCGATCAACGGCGCGCTCGCGTCCGGCCGGCGGGTGGCGGAAGCGATCGCGAAGTCGCTGGGTAGATCTTGAAAAAGTGACAGACGCCGAGCCGCCGCGGTTACCGAGGGTTCCCACCTCGCCCGCGGTCAGGGCGGGGACGGTTCAGCGAGGCAGATAGAGCCGGCAGATTGAAAGGGCAGGGCCCGGCGTCATCTCGGTTCGAACGTAGTTGATTAACTGATCCGGGGCAAAGCCTCTCCATTGCGGATCGGTAGTCCATATCTCATCCGGCAGGCAGACGGCGGGGATTTTTCCGTCCCGCAATTGCTGGATGAGCTGGGACTGACCATGAGGGCCGAAGGCGCTGTTCAGGGGGAAGTCGTACGGGGTGGGATTGGGAACGCCAGCCGCGAGATAGAGAGTGGAGGCGAGGGGGTGGAGGAGAAAAATACCTCGGGCGTCGGGCTGCCGCGGGGGGAGTTGCGTGGCGGCCGCTTCGGCGAAGGTGGCAAAGTCCCGGGTGAGGCGGAGGGAATGGAACGCGTCTCGCCCGGGCAGCGTGGCGGGGAAGGGTTTCGAGAGCATGCGCCCCCAGAACGCAAACTGGAGGAGCAAGAGCGCGCCGAAACCCCAGGCGGCCCAACGGACGACGCCGGAACGGGGCAGAAGCCGGGCCAGGGACAGGGCGACGAAGGGAGCGCAGAGGATCATATGCACCCGGTCCGGCCGGGGATAGACGAAGCCGAAGGCGGCGATAGTAAAGGCGAGTTGCATCCACAAAGTCGCGTGCCGTTTGCGGGCTTGCAGAGGAATGGCCAGAAGCAGGAGCGGGGCGAGGTAAAGCAGCGATTGGCCCCAGAGCAGGGTGCCGGAACGGAGCCCGGAGTTCTGCCAGAGCGCGAGGGGCGTGAGGTGGACATAATTCCAGTAGGGAAGAGCAGCGGCGCGCGCGTAAACCGTTTTATTGAGAAAGCCAAAGTGGAACAACGCGGGAAGGCCGCCGGTGAGGGCGATGGGCACCAGGGGAACTGCCGCGGCGAAGGCGAAGGCTCCGGCGGCGAGGGGAAGGAGGCGGCGGGTGCGCGAGAACGCCAAGGCCGCGAGCAGGGCGGCGAGGCAGAGAAGCCCGACGTTTTGCTTGGCGGCGAAGGCGAGCCCGGCACCGACGCCGGCGGCGGCGATCCAGCGGGCGGGGTTCAGCGAGCGGACGGAGCGGAGAGCGCAGTACTGGGCGGAGAGGGCGAAGAGAACGGCCCAGTAAGAGTAAATCGCGGTGCCGTCGGGGACGGTCCAGACAAGGGTCGAGACCAAGAGAAACGCCAATTGGGAACGGGAGAGGCGGAGGGTGATGCCGGTGGAGAGGACAACGAGAGCGGAGAGCGCGTACACAAGGTAGCTGAGACCGCGGAGGACGGCGATGCTGGGGCCGAAAACGGCCTGGAAGGCGACTTGCAACTGGAGCGCCAGGGGGGTGACGCCGCAGAAGACGTCCTGATAGAGACGTTCCCCGTGGGCGAGGCGATTGGCGACGAGGACCATCCAGGATTCGTCGGGACTGGGATCGAGGTGGGCGAGCGCGGCGGCGCAGCCGGCGAGGGCGGCGGCCACGACGACGGCAAATGCGCGCAGGGGGAGTGGGCTACGCGGCACTGGAGACGAGCGAATTGACAGACTGGAGGAAGTGTTGGCGATCCCGTGAGACCAGGGCCTGGCTGCGTTGGGCCACGGCCGTGAGGGTGGAGCGAATATGGGCGATTTCCGGGGCCAACTCACGGCCGGCCATGTCGCGCCAGAAGGAGCGGCGGAGGAACGAGAAGGAGGATTGCAGGCGGAGGATTTCGCCCATCAGAACAGTGCTGGGGATGGGGTTACCGGAGTCGGGGCGGGTGACTCCGGCGACGCCGAAGCGGGATTGGATGTGGGGGCGAACGGAATCGACGGTGCCGTCGGCGAGGGCGGTGAAGAGACTGGGGGAGCGGCGGGCGATGGCGAGATCGTTGAGCCCGACGTAGACCCGATGGAGCGGGAGGGTCCCGAGTTGAGGCGCGAGGGCAACGGCTTCCGGGGTTTCAATGAGAATGCCGGCTCGGCAGCGGCCGTTCACAGCGTCGAGGAAGCGGAGCACCTCATCCTGGTGGCGGACCATAGGGAGCAGTAACTCGTCGGCTCCGCAGGCGAGGGCGGTTTCGACTTCGGCGGAAACCGTGGGACCGGGGCCATTGATGCGGCAGATGATGGGGGCGGTGATCGCTTGGCGGACACGTTGGAGGTCGGCGGGGGTATCGGCGTTAATCTCGGTATCGGCACCGGCTTGGCGGAGGTGTTTGCCGCGGTTTTCCCAGTCGATGATGACGGCGTCGGCACCGGCATCGGTGACGAGCCGGGCGCGGTGCGGATCAGCGGTGAAGACGAGCAGTTCAAAGTTCATAGGATCTCGTTATTGGGGGCGGCGGGCGACGGCGAACAAGGAGGAGCCATAGGGCCAAGGGATAAAGCCACCGAGCCGGACTTCGGCGGAGGAGAGGGCGTGGAAGAGCGTATTGAGCAGCTTGGGTGGGGTATCTTCCCAGTCGCGGGTGGCGGCATGGCGGCGGCCGGCCCAGCGAGAAAGGATGGCTAAGGGGAAGAGCAGGCACTGGTAGTAGCCGGTGTGTTCGACGGCGAAGCCGGCAGCGGTGAGGAGTTGGATGAGAGACTGGCGGCGGTAGCGGCGGCGGTGGCCGGCGGCGGTATCGCGGAAGCTCCAGAGGGCGGGAAAGGCGGGGACGGTGATGATGAGGGAGCCGCCGGGGCGGAGGACGCGGAAGAGTTCGGCGGTGGCGGCGTGATCGTCGATGTGTTCGAGGACGTCGAGGGCGAGAGCGGCGTCAAAGGAGGCGTCGCGAAGGCTGAGGGATTCGGCGGAGGACTGGACGAGCTGGACAGTGGGGGCGTCGCGGTGGAGGCGGCGGAGGCCGCCGGGGAGGAAATCGATGGCGGTCATGCGGTAGCCGGCTTGGGCGAGGAGTTGGCAGAAGAAGCCGCCACCGACGCCAAGATCGAGGACGGAAAGGCGGGGATGGCCGGCGGAGCGGCGGAGGAGGCTTTCGACGAGGCGGCGGCGGGAGGCGAACCAGAAGTGGTTCCGTTCCATGTGCATGACACGGTCGAGCCGAGCGCTGGTGAAGCTGGGAGTTTCAACGGGATTGGTGGGCATGGGGGTAGGTACCGGTGAAGACCTGAAAGGGGAGGATCGGTTCCAGAATGCCGAGTCGTTCGGCCGCGGCATCGACGGCGGCACCGCCGGCTCGATTGCGGAGGAACGGGGGAAGGAAGCCGAAGCGGAAGACGCCGGGTTGCTGGAGGCCGGCTTGCTGGAAGGCGGGGAAGAGCAGGCGGGGGCGCATATTGAAGATGCCGCGTTCGGCGCTCCACTTCATGTGCGGGGTGCAGGTGATTTGGATCCAGTAGAGGATGTTGTTGGGGTTGGGTTCGACGAAGGCGGCGCAACCGCCGGGGCGGAGGACGGAGGCGATACC
>JBKJLJ010000345.1:0-17602 GCA_046597015.1 Bryobacteraceae bacterium | reverse complement strand
CTCTATGGGATCGACTTTAAGGGCGGTACTGTTACCACTGTCCGCTTCCAGCAGGCCCCGAATGAAGACCAGATCCGGAAGGCGCTAGCCGCAAAGATCTCGGGCGAAATCGTGGTCCAGCAGGTCACCGGCCAGAACGAAGTCATCATCTCAACCGATCTGCGCGATGAAAAAGAGTTAAACGCCGCTCGCGCAGTGGTCTTTGACACACTCAAAAGCACCTTCGGTTCGCAAACCGGTGGCAAAGAGGACATCAACCTCACGAGCCAAGCCGCTCTCGCGGATCGCATCCGTGGGCCCCTCGCTTCGGCCGGAGCCTCCTACACGGAGCCCCAGCTTCAGGAACTAGTGAAGGATATTCTGGCGTTCCGCAATAGTGCCCCTCGTTCGGGTTTGTTGGGGAACTATGACTCCCTCAGCGGTGTCAAAAATGTTACGCCCCAGGTGATCAACGTGCTGAAGCAGGAAACAGTACCGGGCCCTTACACCATCCGCGGTTTCGACTTGGTCGGACCCAAAGTCGGCAAGGAACTCCAGTCACAGGCTTTTAGTGCAACTTTATTGGCACTCTTGGGTATGTTGGTCTACGTCGGTTTCCGCTTCGAATTCATTTACGGTCTTGCGGCGGTCATCGCGGTCTTCCATGACACGATCATCACGATTGGGCTGTTCTCGCTTCTCGATAAGGAAGTCTCCCTCACTGTCATCGCTGCGCTGCTGACCTTGGTTGGCTTCTCGATGAACGACACCATCGTCGTTTTCGACCGCATCCGCGAAAACCTGCCGCAAATGCGGCGGGAAAAGTTTGACACTGTCGTCAATCTCAGCATTAACCAAACGCTGAGTCGTACAATCCTTACGTCAGGTTTAACCTTCCTGACGGCTTTGGCCCTGTGGCTCTTCGGTGGGCAGGTTTTGAACGGGTTTTCGTTCGCCCTGGTCGCTGGTATCGTGTTCGGAACCTACTCTTCGATTTTTATTGCTGCTCCGATTCTGATTTATTGTCGGGAATGGATCGAAAAACGGCGGAAGGATGGCGGAACCCCCGCCCCGGTCGTCGCAGCAGGAAAAGCGAAGTCTTCGAAATAATCTCATGGTCCTGTGTGTTGCTCCTTTGCTCGGGAGTGGTCACAATGTAGTTTTGATAACCTCAACGCGCTCCGCTACTCTGGCAGCGGGGCCGAAAGGATAGCGGAAATGTTTGAACAGACATTTGTTGATGGTACAGGCAAGACAAGTAAACCCTACACCGTTCTGGTCTCACTGCTCATCCAGTCGGGCCTGATCGTTCTGGGGATTATCATTCCTATGTGGTTCTTCGAGGGTCTGCAGCCGGCTCAATTGGCCAATATGCTGGTAGCGCCCCCGCCCCCTCCTCCGCCGCCCCCGCCCCCGCCTGCCGCTGCCCCTGTTAAGGTAGTTAAGGTAATTCCGCGTCAATTCGACGCGAATCGGCTGATGGCGCCCAAACAGATCCCGAAAGACATTGCTATGATCCGCGAAGAGGAACTTCCTCCTCCCATGGGTGGTGGTGTTCCTGGTGGTGTCCCCGGTGGTGTTCCCGGTGGCGTCGCCGGGGGAGTCATTGGCGGCATTATCGGTGGCGTACCTAGCGCCGCTCCTCCGCCTCCGCCTCCGAAAGAAGTTCCCAAGCCTAAACCGACGGGTCCGATTCGCGTGGGCGGTAACGTCCAAGCGGCGAACCTGATTCGGCAGGTGAAGCCCAACTACCCCCCGCTCGCCAAACAGGCTCGCATTCAAGGGGTCGTTCGGTTCAACGCCATCATTTCAAAAGATGGAACGATCCAGAATCTGCAGATGGTGAGCGGTCACCCTCTGCTGGTTCCCGCCGCTACGGACGCCGTCCGCCAGTGGGTCTACAAACCCACTTTGCTGAACGGAGAGGCCGTGGAGGTTCAGACGCAGATTGACGTGAACTTTACGTTAAGCAACTAGCCGTCCCTTGTATGGCGGTCCGTTCATAGTTGCCGAACTCCCTTTCCAAGGGCTTCGGCAACTGACCCGCCCCGGCGGGCGACTCACGGTCGGTTTTCCGGCCTCTCTATTTCCAAAAAATTCAACTCGCAGGAGATTAGCATGATTGTTCTTACGCAGGTTTGGGCGTTGTTCTTTATGCAAGAAGGCGCCGTTTCGTTTGACCTCGTTAATATGTGGGGGCAGATGGGACTTCTGGCACAGGCCGTCGTCGTCACGTTGTTCATCATGTCGGCTTGGTCGATCGGAGTTATGATCGACAGGTTGATTGCGTTCAACGCGGCGCGGCAACAGAGTCGCGCGTTCGCTCCGGCCGTTGCCGGCGCGCTTCGCGAAGGAAAGTTGGACGAAGCGATCAAGATCGCCGATCGCTACAAGAAGTCCCATTTGGCCAAAGTCGTCGTCGCCGGGCTCCAGGAATTCCAGGCCCACAACCAGGGTGACATCTCTGGCGAAACCATTGAAGCTTCGCGCCGCGCTCTCGAACGCGCCGAGGCAATTGTTCAGGCTGAAATGAAGCGTGGCGTTAGTGCCCTCGCTACCATCGGTTCCACCGGCCCGTTCGTCGGACTGTTCGGTACCGTCGTCGGCATCATCAACGCGTTCAAAGGCATCGCGTCTGAGAAGTCGACTGGTCTCGGCGCCGTCGCCGGCGGTATTTCTGAAGCGCTGGTCACCACCGCTTTCGGTCTGTTCGTCGCCATCCCGGCCGTTATGATGTACAACTATTTCGCCAGCCGCCTGGAAGCGTTTAACGTCGAAATGGGTAACTCCTCCTCCGAACTGCTTGACTATTTCATCAAGCGTTCCAACCGCGCCGTCAAGCACTAAGCGCTTTATCGTCCCGTCTGAGTTGAATTGAACACCCGGCCGGCAATTTCCGGCCGGGGTCTCATCAAGGAAGGAGATCTGCCCATGTCAATCGTCATTGGACAATCCAAAAGAAAAAAAGCCCCCCTTAAGGGTGCCGTGTCGGACATCAACGTGACCCCCCTGGTTGACGTGATGCTCGTCATGCTCATCATTTTCATGGTCATCACCCCAATGCTCTCCAAGGGTATTTCGGTTGAACTCGTCAAAACTAAGAACCCCATCGCCATGAAGGAAGCCGACAGAGAGGACGCCATCCTCATCTCGGTCAGCCGCGACGGCAAGGTTTATCTTGGCAGTGATCAGTTCAAAGATCTCGCCACCCTGGGCACCAAGGTGAAAGATAAGATCACCAACAAAGTCGACAAGACCGTCTACCTCAAATGTGACTCGCGCTCTCGTTACGAACGGATCGTCGAAGTTCTGGATAACCTTCGGGCGTTCCAGGTGGATCAGGTCGGCTTGTTGACCGAGACGAACAAGGAAGGCATGCCGGCTACTACGGCCCCTGCCGGAATGTAACGTAAGTCATCCATTTCTCGAAGGAGCATTCCTATGTCCATGGCAACAGGCGGCGGCGGCGGTGGGCCGCAAGCCGATATCAATATGACTCCCCTCATCGACGTGTTGCTCGTGTTGCTGATCATTTTCATGGTCATCACCCCGCTCACACCAAAGGGCCTGGATGCGCTCGTCCCGCAACCGCCTCCGAAAGATAAACCCCCTCCTCCTCCTCAAGAGGACCGTACCGTGGTCATCATCATCGCGAAAGATAAGACCATCAAAATCAACAGCGAAGATGTTCTGGAAGCCAATTTGGAATCGCGTTTGAAGGCGGTTTTTTCAACCCGCGCCGAGCGTGTAGTCTTCGTTAAGGGCGACCCCGATCTCGAGTTCCAATATGTCGCCAGGGCCATCGATATGGCCAAAGGCGCTGGGATTGACAAGGTCGGCTTGATGACTCCCAAGATGGAACAGGGACAATAGGAGAAACCCACGTATGATGAAAACTCTCCTCACCCTGGCCGCCTGCGGCATCCTTCTGCTCTCGACCACTGGTTGCCAAAAGCTCAAGGCCCGCGACAATCTGAACCAAGGCGTTCGGGCGTACAAAGGCGCCAAGTATGCTGATGCGGTGAAGTCTTTCCAACTCGCCGTGGATCTTGATCCTGATTTTCCCACTGCACGGCTTTATTTGGCAACCGCCTACATGAGCCAATGGATCCCCGGCGCTGAATCGGACGAAAACAAGAAGTTCGCTACGGCCGCTTACGACAACTTTCAAAAGGTTCTCGAAAAAGATCCGAACGACAAGTTGGCCATAGCCTCGATCGCTTCTCTCTACTACAACCAGAAGAAGTTTCAAGAGGCTAAGGAATGGAACGAGCGCTTGCTCAAAGTTGATTCCCAGAGCAAGGAAGCGTTGTACACTCTTGGCGTTATCGCTTGGGGTAAAGCGTATCCTGTTCGTGGTGAGGCCCGTGCGAAGCTGAGCATGAAGCCCGAAGATCCGGGTCCGCTCAAAGACAAGAAGGTTCGCGCGGAAGTTCGCGAGAAAAATTTGGCCTTGGTCCAGGATGGGCTGAAGCAACTCGAAGCTGCTGTTAAAGTCGATCCCGATTACGACGATGCCTACGCTTATCTCAACTTGATGCATCGCGAGTTGGCCGACATCTCCGATACTCCGGAAGAATATAAGAAGGAACTGGAACAGGCCGATGCCTACGTCCAAAAAGCACTCGAAGCGAAGAAGCGGAAAGCCGAAGCGTTAGAGAAGAAAGCGGCCGGCGGCATTATCCAAGACGCTCCTAAGAAGTAATTTATTGACGACCGGCTGTTCCGATAGCGTGTACTCTGAATGATAGGGGTCTCGTTGTGAGTCAGCCGGTCGATCTGTTCAGCCCAGTTGATCCAGTCTTGATGGCGCGCTTTGAGGAGCTCGTTGCCAAGTACTCGAAATTGCGTCCGCAGGAAAGTCTGGTTTCCCTTCGCCAGGCATTTGAATACGCGGCTCTGCATCATACCGGCCAGACCCGTTCCTCCGGCGAGTCGTACATGGCTCACCCCCTCGAAGTGGCCCATATCCTCTGCGATATGTCCATGGACTTGGTTTGTCTCGAAACCGGGCTCCTGCACGACACGGTCGAAGATACCGTTGTCACAGTGGAAGATGTGCGGAAACGCTTCGGCAACGATGTCGCTCGGTGCGTCGACGGCGTAACCAAGCTTGCCAAGCTGAACTTCTACTCGCGGGAAGAGCGTCAGGCCGAAAGCGTCCGCAAGATGCTGCTCGCCATGGTCAATGACATCCGGGTCGTCATGGTCAAACTGGCCGATCGCCTCCATAACATGCGTACGATGGGCTCTCTCAGCCGCGAACGCCAGGAGCGGATCTCCCAGGAAACCCTCGAGATCTACGCCCCTATCGCCCATCGCCTCGGCATGGGTAAGATGCGCGCGGAACTGGAAGATCTTGGCTTTCGCCACTTGGATCCAGCCGCCTTCGCCGAAGTGAACGAAGCTATCGAGTCCAGGCGCAAGGTCACCGGCGGAGCTCTAGAAGAGATCCGTCACGCCGTTGAAGTCAAGCTGGCCCGCGAGAACATTCCGGCCCGAATCGAAGCCCGGCTCAAACGCCCCTTTAGCGTCTACCAGAAGCTCAAACGGCAAAAAATCAGTATCGAGCAAGTTTACGACCTGCTCGCGATTCGCATCATCACCGACAGCGTCAAAAATTGTTACGGCGCGCTCGGCACCATCCACGGTGAATGGACCCCTATCCCCGGACGTATCAAAGACTTCATCGCCATCCCCCGGCCCAATCTCTACCAGTCGCTCCACACCTCCGTCATCGGCCCCGGTGGCCAAGCCTTCGAAGTACAGATCCGGACCGAAGAGATGCACCGCATCGCCGAAGAAGGCATCGCGGCCCATTGGAAGTACAAAGAGGGCAACAAGGGTGCCCAGTCCGATGAACAACAGGTGGCCTGGCTGCGTCAGTTGGTCGAATGGCAGCAGGACGTCCACGACCCCGGCGAATTCATGTCGACGCTCAAGGTCGACCTCTATCCCGAAGAGGTTTATTCCTTCACCCCGCGCGGCAAAGTCATCATCCTGCCCCGCGGAGCCTCGCCCGTCGACTTCGCCTACGCCATCCATTCCGACGTCGGTCAACTCTGTGTCGGCGCCAAGGTCAACGGCCGGATCGTCCCGCTCAAGTACGAACTCAAAAATGGTGACGTCGTCGATATCCTGACCCAACAGGGGCACGTCCCCTCCAAAGACTGGCTCAACTTCGTCAAGACATCCAAAGCGCGTAATCGCATCAAGCACGTCGTCAACACCACCGAACGGGCTAAAGCCGTCGAAATCGGCGAAAAGCATCTCGAAAAAGAGGCTCGCCGACTCGGCATACAGTGGAAGAAAATCCCGAAAGAGCAGCTCGAAAAGGTTGCTCACGATTATGGCTTTGGCAAAATGGAAGACCTCCACGCTGCCCTCGGTTATGGGAAGTTCTCCCCTCGCCAGGTTCTCCTCCAACTCGCCCCGGAACAGGTGGCCGCGGCCGAATCCGTCGAATCGAGCCCTGCTCCTCCCGCGGCCCCCACAAGCAAGATCGACGATAAAGATCTCATCCTGAAAGTCCGCGGTGTCGACGACATCATGGTCTACCGGGCCAAATGCTGCAACCCCATCCGGGGCGAGTCCATCGTCGGATACATCACCCGCGGCAAGGGCGTCGCTGTTCATTCGATCAGTTGCACCAACGTACAAAACCTCATGTACGAAGTCGAACGAAAGATCGAGGTCGAATGGGCCAAGGCCGTCACCGAATCGTTCCTCGTCAAGCTCGTCATCTATACGGACGACCGCCCCGGAATGCTCAATCAGTTAACCAGCGCGTTGTTCAACGAAGGCACCAATATCAGGACCCTCGAAGCCCAACCCGATGCCTCCCGCAGCGACGGTAGCGCTCTCGTCAACGTGGCAATCGACGTCAAAGATAAAAAGCAGCTCGAACGGATCGTCTCTTCCCTGCGCCGCATTAGCGGCATACGGGACGTCGAACGCTCCCAATCCACCACATGAACCCCGAACACATTGCGATCTCAAAATCCAAAGGAATCGAAATCGATTGGGAGGGCGGGGAACATTCCAGCTTCCCGGTCGAACTCCTGCGCGCTGAATGCCCCTGCGCCACCTGCACCGGCGCTCATGGAACCGAACCCCAGAAATGGACGCCTGAACCCAACCCTTTCCAGATGTACAAGCCCCGGATTGCCATGGAGAGCGTCGAGTCGGTTGGCAATTACGCCATCCGCATCCATTGGAATGACGGCCATAAAACTGGCATCTATTCCTTCGACCATCTCTTCAAAATTCGCCCGCCAGCGGCGACGACAACCTAGTCGGGTAGCTTCTCGGCCATCTCCGCCAACAGTTCCCGCTCCGCGTCCGTAAACCGGGCCTTTACCCGAGGCGCATTCAGCAGCGTCTTTTGCTCGGCCGGATCCAGGTTGCGAAGTCTCACCAGCATTCGCTTTCCATCTCCTCGCTTTTCTTCCGGCATCGTCTCGGAAAATTTCCGATAAAGGCCGCGAACCGTTTGTTGCTGCTCCGCGGTTAAGCTGCGGAAGGTCTCAAGCGACCCTTGCAACCGCTGTTTCTGTTCAGCTTCCAGCCGATTCCACTGTTCCAGCCTACGTTCAAACATTTGCCGTCGCGCAGGCGGCATGTTCTTGAGCACTTGCTCCCGCTCTTCCGGTGTCATCTGACGCATCTTGTCGAGCACCATCGCCTGCGGAGGAGGCGGAGCTATCAAGCCCTTCCGCTGCATTTTCGTTTGCGGCTGCGGATCGGCGAACACTACCCCGGCCAGCAGGCCAAAAACTAAAAACATCCGGAGCGTCATAATCGCTTCTCCTCCTCTGCCGTCGGCTCCAACTGACGCAGCATCTCCATATCCTCAAGCGCCCGCTCGGCCTGCTCTAACTCCTGCGCTTCAATCTTCACCGTCGCCGTCGACAGGTCCGGACGTGCCGGATTCTGCAGGTAAATCCCCACCACGAGCGTCAAACACGCCACGCCCATCGTTAGCGCCGGCTTCCAACCAATTTCGCCCGACAGCCACTGCCGCACCGGAGCCGTCCACCGTTCCCATGCCGACGGCCGCTGTTCCGCCGCAATCCGGGCGAACAACGCGTCGTCGAATCCGGCGGAAACCGGTGCCGCTTCCCAGCCGTCCAGTGCCGCCCACACCATCTTTTGCTGCTCGGCCAACGCAAAACACTCTTTACACACCGCTACATGCTGCTCCAGCAACTCGGTTCGCTCTTCGTCCAACATGTGCGCACAGTAAGACAAAAGGACGTCGGCGTTCCCGCTTTCTAAAGGACAACTCATTGTATTGGGATTCATCGTAATTCCTCCTCTCACCCTGCCATATGTGCTAATTTCGACCGTAAACCCTCATAGGCCCGGAACAACAAACTCTTCACTGCTGACTCGGAACAATCCAGCGCCGCGGCAATCTGCGAATACTCCATCTCTTCGTACTTATGCATCAATACCGCCGCCCGCTGTTTAGCCGGCAAATTCTGAATCGCCTGCCGAATCTCTATAAATTTTGATTCCCGAACTAAGGATTGTTCCACCGTAGGTGCGCCGGATGCAACCTGCCGTCCCATCCCTGCGCTGATCTCTTCGTCCAAGCTCTCCTGATGGCGTTCGTGCCGGCCATCCCGAATATGATTCAAGGCCAAATGACTCGCAATCCGAAACAACCAAGTCGTGAACTTTGCCGTAGGCTCATAGTTAGCCCGGCTCCGGTACACCCGCAAAAAAGCTTCCTGCGCCAACTCCTCGGCCACCGCCTGATTCAAAATCATCCGGTACAGAAAATGGATTACCGGGCCCCGATACTTCTCGAGTAACACCGAAAAGCTCTGCGTGTCGCCTTCGCGCACCCGCAACATCAGCTCCGCATCGCGTTCGAGAGTGGCCACAGCCATCATATTTCCATGAACCCGATCATTTCGAAAATGTTGCGGCCTCATTCGTTACACTGCTAAAGTTCCCCGCCAAGTTCCCGCTCCATTAACTCCCGCAGCGCATCGTGAGGACTCTTCCCCTGACTGAAAATTGCGTGCATCGTCTCCGCAATCGGCATCGAGACCCGCTGACGCCGCGCTAACTCAACCGCCGAGTAAGTATTCTCTACCCCTTCGGCTACCATATGCATGCCGTCCTGAATCTCCTGTAACGTCCTACCCCTGGCTAACTCCAACCCTACCCGCCGGTTTCGACTCAAGTCCCCTGTGCAAGTCAAAATCAGGTCCCCTAAGCCCGCCAGCCCCATCAACGTCGGTGCCTGCGCCCCCAGCGATACCGATAATCGGGTCAATTCCGCCATACCCCTCGTCAACAACCCGGCCATCGCATTCGATCCCAACCCCAGCCCGCTGCATACCCCCGCCGCGATCGCGATCACGTTTTTTAGCGCCCCGCCCAACTCCGTCCCAATCGGGTCGTTGTTCGTGTAAATCCGAAACGTCGGACCCGCAAACTCTCGCTGTACCCGCCCCGCCAACCCCAAATCCGTCGAACTCGCGGCCACCAGCGTCGGCTCCCCTCGCGCCAACTCCTTCGCAAACGATGGCCCGCTCAGCACGGCCAACTGAGGAGCAAAGCGGGCCCCCACCACCCCCCCGATCACCTCACTCATCCGCAGCGAACTACCCCGCTCAATCCCTTTCGTCGCGCTGACAATCGGGGCCGCCGCCGGCAAATACGGCAAAGCGCTCGTAAACACCGCGCGCACATGCATCGAAGGAACCGCTCCCAGCACCATGTCCGCGGCCCCCAACGCCATCCCTAAACTGGAAGTTACCTCTACATTCGGGGGCAACCGGCAACCCTCCAAATACTTGGAGTTCTCCCGCGTCGTCTCCATCTGCTCTGCTAACTCCCGCTCGTAGGACCACAGCACCACCCGGTCATACCGCGGCGCCAATACCATCGCTAGCGCCGTGCCGTAACTCCCCGCCCCCAAAATCGTCAATTGGCTCACAGTTGATTCTCCGTACCCGCCCGCAATCGAGTAATATTCCCCCGGTGCCGCCAAATGATAAACCACCCACCCACCAGCGCCGCCCCCACAATCCAATTCGACGAATGCTCAATCATCCAAATTGCCAACGGCACCAGCGCCGCTCCTAAAATCGAACCCAACGACACATACCGCGTCCGCCAAACCGTCGCTACGAACACAATCGTGATTGCTAACATCGGCACCGGGGCAAGATAAAAGAACGCCCCTACAAAGCTCGCCACCGCCTTGCCGCCCGCAAACTTAAGAAACACCGGGAACGCATGACCTAAAATCACAGCCAATCCCGCCAGCGCTAAATCCCTCGGCTCGCCGGACCCGAAACGCCCCATCAACCACACCGCCAGCCAGCCCTTGCCAATGTCCAGCGCCAATGTCCCAATCCCAATCAACTTCCCCGATGTCCGCGCCACGTTGGTCGCCCCAATGTTTCCGCTCCCCATCGCCCGTACGTCCTGCCCCGTCTTCAGCCGAACCAGCAGGTAGCCAAACGGAATCCCCCCCAGTAAGTAAGCCACCAAAAGCAGCAGATAAGTCATCCGAGCGGAAACTCCTTGAGTTTGCGGTAAACCGATCCTTCCGTTCCCATCCGGCTAGCGTACAACCAAAACGAACCCACGTGGAACTTCCCAAAATCGATCGTTGGCAGCTCCCCAATCACTTCCCGCAGTGCCGCCAACGGAACCGGCATCTTGATCCGCGCCAACGTCAAATACGGGGAATATCGTTTCGTCTCCCGCGGAATGCCCAGCCGGCCGCAGACCGCGTCGGTCTGATCATGCAAGTCCCCCAACTCCTCCGGTGCCGCGACCCCCGCAAAAAACACGCTCGGCTGGTGCGGATTCGGATACCAGCCCAAACCCCGAATCTCCACGTCAAACGCCGGCACCCGCACCGTCGCCAGCGCCGCCTCCATCGCCGCGCTGTCGCTGAACTCCCCCACAAACTTCGTCGTAATGTGCCAATTCGCTTCCACACTCCACTTGAGCGGAGCCGTCGGCATCAATTCCGCCATCAGTCCTCTCAGCTTTTCGCGGACCGCTTCCGGAATATCAATCGCAGTAAACAAGCGCATCGTGATAACTTTCTAGTCTAACGTTGATTCCCCTTCCAGAAAGCTTCTACGCTCGCGACACCGTCACGGTCGCCCGCGCTCTCCTCGGCCAACTGCTGGTCCACGGCCACCGGCAAGCGCGGATCGTGGAGGTCGAAGCCTATCTCGGCGTCGATGATCTCGCCGCCCACTCCAGCCGCGGCATCACCCCCCGCACCCGCGTTATCTTCGGCCCTCCCGGCCGCGCCTACGTCTATCTCAACTACGGTATCCACGAATGCCTCAACGTGGTCACCGAAGGCGATGGCACCCCGGGTTGCGTCCTCATCCGCGGGCTTACCCCCGTCGCCGGCCTCTCCGGCCTGCTCAATGGCCCCGGTAAACTAACCAAAGCCATGGGTATCGATCGCCGCTTCTACGGCCATCCCCTATGGGAACCGCCACTCACCCTCTGTGCCGCACCTCCCCCGACGGAACCCATTCACGTCACGCCCCGGATCGGGATTTCCCGCAGCGTAGACCTGCCCTTACGCTTCCGCATCTAAAGGCAAAAGGGACCGGACCCAGGAAGGTTGTCCCACCCCTTGCCAGTTGCGGTGAATCTGCCTCCGAGTTCAGATGCAGCCCCCCAAACTCTCCCATACTTGCTGCCCTTTTCGGCAACTTGGCAACGCAAAGCAGTACCGGATACTCCGTCCTCTGCGGACCGCTTAGTTCCGGCTCGCCACCGGCTCCCGCCGCCCATGCAACGGCCGAAATACACCCGTACCGCACACGGCTACCCCAGCCTGCAACATCGCCGAAAGCAAGTTAAATACGAGGCCATATATCACCTGCTCGCTCACGTTCTGCCGCCCCGGCAGCTTAAACCCCGTCGGCAACTCTTTCGCCAACCGGATCCGAACGCTCTCCAACTCCAACCGGCCCCGCGGATCCCGCTTGTTCCCCACACTAATCGGCGTCTGCAAGACGTTTCCCGTCGCTCCGTCGATGTAAAACTGGCACCGCGAAAACCACCCCAAATTCCCCGGTTCCGCCGCGTCAAACACCAACAGGGGTACCCGCCGGTCCGTCGCCGTCAGGTCGAGCAGCAGCGCCATTGACGTTTCCTGGATCTCCACCTGAAACCCAGCCTGTTGGCAGACCTGCATCAACTGGTCCACATCGTATTCGAGCAAGAGGAGCCGGTGTTTGCCAGCTTGAAGCAACTGCATGAATCTTTATTGTAGCCGCAGCACGTGCTCCAAAGCGGCGATCACAATACAAATCGTCACATGGGCCAACATTCCATAGTGCAGCCAGCGGCGGGTATACCGGATTACGTCGTGTGCTAAGGTCACACCCTAGTCTGGCGCCCAGCTCCCGCCAAGGGAATAGATCTGGGTAGGGTGTTCGTCCTACAACTCGGCGACTTTCGTTCCAGTACCCTATTAAGATATGCGTCTCGCCCTCCTCGCCCTGCTCCCTTTTTGCCTGCTTGCCCAAGTCCCGCCCGCCGGCCCCGATCATCGTTCCGACCAGCTTTTGAAATCGATTGACGACTACATGTGGCACCTCAAGCTCAGCGACATCGCCGTCGTTGATCAGGTCTCCTACATCTCCACCCCGCCTCATTACGAAGCTAACTCCACCGGTCAGGGCGCGGGAAATGCCATGATCGTCTACGCCTACACGTTCCTCCCCAAGAACATCGATCGGACGAAGAAGCACCCATCACTCGTTTATGTTCACGGCGGCGTCCACAGCAACCTCCAGAGCGGCGGGTCCTCCAACGGTGTCCACATCATCCGCGAACTCCTCGAACTCGGCTACGCAATTATAGCGCCGGATTATCGCGGCTCCACCGGCTACGGCGCCAACTATTACAACCACATTGATTACGGCGGCCGTGAAAACGATGACGTCCACGCTGCCCGCGCTTGGTTTCTCGAAAAGTATGCCTTCCTCGATCCCGCCAAGGTCGGTATCCTCGGGTGGAGCCACGGTGGCATGATCACCCTGATGACCATCTTCCAGCACCCCAAGGACTATGCGGTTGCCTACGCCGGCGTCCCGGTGAGCGACCTCGTCGCCCGCCTCGGCTACAAATCAGAGACCTACCGGAAGATCTTCAGCGCCAAAAGCCACATCGGCAAAACGATCGATGAAGACGTCCAGGCCTACCTCAAACGCAGTCCGTTCACGTACGCCGCCAAGTTGGACACCCCGCTCTGGATCGATGGCAACACGATCGATGAGGACGTCAACGTCCTTGAGGTGCGCCGCATGATCGACGCCTTTAAGGCCGCGGGTAAGAAATTCGAGTCCAAGATCTGGGAAGCCGCCCCGGGCGGTCATCATTTCAATCGGATCGATACTAAACTCGCCCGCGACTCCCGCGCCGAAATTTGGCAGTTCCTCGGCCAGCATCTGAAACGCTAAGCGCCCTGGGGGCGGTCTACGTCAAGCGGCGGCCTTAGCCAGACGGGTTTAGAAGTCCAGACGCAGGCCGAACTGCAGGCTGCGCGGATCGGAGGCGCTGGTGATCTGGCCGAAGTTGCCGGCGGCCAAGGTGGTTCCGACGCCGAGCCAAGAGAAATGATGGGGGGCGTTGTAGAACTCGGTACGGAACTGCATGCTGACCTTCTCGTTGATGCGGAAGTTCTTCTGGATGGAGGCGTCCCAATTGTTGGTGCCGGGACCGCGGACGATATTCCGGCCGAGGTTGCCGAAGGTGCCCAGCGCTGGAAGGGCGAAGGCGGATTGGTTGAACCACTGGAAGCGGGTGCCGCCGCTCTGCTGCCAGTCGGCGACGACGTCAGGACGCTGGTTGCCGAGTCCGGTGCCGGCGCGGTCCCCTGCGATGGAGAGGTTAAGGGGCAAGCCGGTGTTGAGCGTCGTGATACCGGAAAGCTGCCAGCCCCCGAACGCCTTTTTATACCACTCGCTGCCGCTGAGCCAGAAGGGTAGCGGATAGACGTAACTGACGATGAGGTTGTGGCGTCGGTCGAAGGCCATGAAGCCGCGGTCGCGCTTGGCGTTATAGCTATCCATGGGCTGCTCATTGAAGCCGCTGGCGTCGGTGATGGCGTTGGACCACGTATAGGAAGTGCTCAACTGGCCACCACCCTTGATCTGGCGGCGGGCCTGGACTTGCAGCGAGTTATAGATGGAATTGGCGCCGTTGACGTACTGCTGGATGTCGGCGTAGCCGCGGTACGGGCGGAGGGCGTTGACGTTGATGCCGGGGTTGGCCTGGAGGGTGCCGAGGCGCAACTGATTGATGTTGAGAGCGCGGGTGAGACTGGCGGCGCTGGAGCCGACGTAGGCGACGTCGAGGGTAGTGAGGCTATCCACCTTATGCTGAAAGCCGAAGCTCCAGTTGAGGATGCGGGGGACCTTGAAATCGACGGGGTGAGAGTTGGTGATCGAAGCCGGGAAGGCGGCGGCGGTGCCGCTTGTGGGGTTATCGACGTTGGCGCTCTGGATGGTCTGTTGTTGAATGAAGGGCGGGTTGTTGATCGCCGAGAAGAGGAAGTTGCCTTGGGTGCGTTCGTAGAAGACCCCGAAGCCGCCGCGGAGAACGGTCTTCTGCTTGCCGGTGATGTCATAGGCGAAGCCGACGCGGGGAGCATGGGTGCCCCAGGGGGTATTGGCGCCGCCCTGCGGAATGCCGCGGAAGAGCGCTTTCACGCGGGGGTCGCCCGTGATGGAAGCAGGAATGCGATCGAGGGCGGACTGGGGGAAGCCGGAACTGCCGAGGACGAGGCCGTTGAAGGGGTCGCCGGTGTTGGGGACGATGGAGCCGTTGGAGGCGAGGATGTTGGGCGCGTTGGCGAGGCTGAAGTACTCCGGCAGGAAGGAGGTCGTATTCTGGAGAGCGGCGTATTGCGGGCCCATGTACATGAAGCGGTAACCAAGGTTGACGGTGAGGCGGGAGTTGATCTTCCAATCGTCCTGGATGTAGGGTTCGAGTTGGGTGAATCGATACCAGCCTTCGCGGTTGGTGTTGGCTTCCTGATACTGCTGGAAGTTACCGAGAAGGGTGTCGGCAAGCGCGTTGCCGGAGCTGAAAGCGTGGCCGGTTTGGAAGTTGAGGGTGCCGTTAATGGCGGGAATATTGTCCTGATTCTTACGGCTTCGCTGAAAGAGGAAACCGGCCTTAAGATTGTGGCTGCCGATGAGCTTGGAGAAGTCTTCCTTGATGTTGATAATGCGGTTGAAATTGTTGAACTGGCGGGGGGCGGCGTTGAGGCCGTTGAAGCCGGCGATCGAGAGGGTGGGGATATCGTTGGTGATGCCGTAAACGGAGGGAGCTACGTAACCGGAGCCTTTCCGGGTGGTGTCGGCGGTAAAGGTGGGGTTGGGGCGGTAACCATCCTGACGGATGACATTGCCCGAGGTGGAGAGTTGGAGAGTGTTGACGGTGGAGGCGTTGATGATGCGGGTGTGCTGGATTTTGTAGCTTTTGCCGGGGATATTCCGATCGAACAGGACGAGGTTGGTAAGGTTCTGAAGTTGATAGAACTGGTCGACTAGGTAGTGAAAGGAGATCTGGTCTTTAGAGCTGAGGTTGTAGTCGACCTTAAAGATGTTCTGGTTGGTGTTGGAGGGGGTGGTGGTGGGGAAAATGAGGTTGCCGCCGGCCCCGACGAAGTTGGGCGCGGGGTAGTTCCGGAGTAGGGAGGTCATGCTGCGGTTGATGCGACTGGCGGGGTCATGCCGCCAGGAAAGACCGCATTGGTCAAGATATCGCGGGGCTGGGCGGCAGCAGCGAGACCGGAGAAGTCACCACCGCGCTGGGCGAGCGTGGGAACGACCCAGGTATTGATGGCCCCCTGACGGAGTCGCTTGTATTCCTGACTGAAAAAGAAGAAGAGTTTGGATTTGTCGGTGTTGAACTTCTTGGGGATGAAGATGGGTCCGCCGAGATTCCAGCCGAAGTTGTTGAAACGGAGTTTTTGCTTTTGAAACGCATTGAAGGCGCGAGCGTCGAAGGCGTCGTTGCGGACGAATTCATACGCGCTGCCGTGGAAGGTGCGGGAGCCGGATTTGAGAGCCAGGTTAATGATGGCGCTGGCGTTCTGGCCGTATTCGGCGCTGTAGTTGGTGGTGAGGACTTTGAACTCAGCGATGGCGTCGGGATTGACGTTGACGAAGTTATTGCCACCGCCGCCGTTATCTTTGTTATCGACGCCGTCGACGTTCCAGGAGAACGAGTCCGAGCGGCCGCCGTTGGCGGACTGGCCACTGGCGTTGGTCCCGAAGCCGCCGGCGAGGTTGAAGCTGCTGGCGTAGTTCGTGGAGATGCCGGGGATGAGGGCGAGGAGTTGGATATAGTTGCGGCCGTTGAGTTGGAGTTGGGTGGCCTGGGTGCCGGTGATGACGCGGCCGATTTCGCCGCTGGTGGTTTCGACGGTGGCGGCATCGGTACGGACGGTGATGCTGTCGCTGACGGCACCGACTTCGAGTTGGATGTCGGCGGCGACCTTGGCGTTCACTTCGACGCGGACGTCTTTCCTTATGTTCTTTTTGAAGCCGGCGGCGGTGGTTTCGATGTCGTAGAGGCCGATGGAGATGCCCGTGACCGCGTAGGCGCCGCTGTCGTTGACGGCGGCTTCGCGCTCAAAGCCGGTGGCGGTATTACGGACGGTAATTTTGGCACTGCCGACGGCGAGGCCGGAGGGGTCGCGAACGATGCCGGAGATTTGCTGGGAGGCGGCTTGGGGGAAGGCGAGGCCGGCGAGGAGGAGGACGCCAGTAAGCAGACGAGCCGATTGTTTGATCATGATAAACCCTTAATTGATAAAAGCATATCACATGGACCTGGATCCTTCCGAACAGACGGAAGGACGAGCGGCGGCGTCATAGCAACGATTGAGGAACCAAGTACAACAGCCACGCACCGGAATGTGCGCTTTGGGGGTAATGATTCCGGCTTCTGAAGCACAACACTCGCTAGGCGAGTACGTCGTCCAGGGAGTCGGCGCGGTGGAGGCGGTGGGACCAGGCTTTGAGGGTTTCGGGGGTGGCGGCGGCGAGCTTCGACTCAGCCCAGGAGGGGATTTGGCCGAAGCGGTCTTCGAGGAGGTCGTGAAGGAGTTCCCGTAGACCCAGGGTGCGGCCAGTCTGGAGGCCAGTCTCAAGGCCAGTCTGGAGGCCTTCCTGACGGCCTTCCTGTCGTCCTTCCTGTCGTCCTTCTTCGAGTCCTAATTGTCGCCCTTGTTCCATGCCTTTGCGGATGGCCGGGCCGAGGATTTTGTTTTCCATGAGGTCGATCATGTCGGCTTTAAATCTCCTTTCGACTTCGTCTTCCATTCCTATTATGCCGCTGAGAATGACGAATGTGGTGGCGGCTGTTTCCTGCTCCTCGCCGGATAGTGTGCGAATCTTGTCGAAGACGACTCGGATGACCTTTTCCGGATCTGTCTTGGTGAGCAGAGCCCATTCATTGTCGGCCCAATCTTCGCTCGAGAGGAGTTCGGTGCCGTCCATCTCGCGGAGATTGAGGATGGTGTACTGATGGCGGGTAGAGGGGGATTCGAAGACGCCCTTGATCCGTAGGGGTTGACGGCCGACGTAGAGGAGCGTCTGGT